>JAJRXL010000034.1 GCA_024276335.1 Bacteroidota bacterium | reverse complement strand
GTGTCGGCGTGCAAGGTGAACTGCGATACGACAAGGGCCTGTCCCTGTATGTCCAGGACGGAAAGGTTCATCTTGCCCCGTTCGTCGTTGAATATCCGCAGGTTGGTGCAACGCCGGGCCAGATATTCCGCATCCTCTTCCGTGTCGTTCGACCCGACACCGAGAAGTATCAACAGTCCGTGGGATATTTCCCCGATCGTTTCATGGTCGACCCGGACGCGAGCTATGGAGACACGTTGGATTAACGCTTTCATATCATCAGGGAGCCGGGATGCTCAATCCATTAGTTTTCGACTGATCTTTTTCATCTCGTCGATCAGTGTGTCGAGGAGGGGACTGTTCTCTTCTTCCGCGATGGGATAATAGAGTTTTTCCGTTTCTTCGATGTACGCGAAGGGATTACGTTTTACCCCGAATTCAAGGCATCGGAAATTGTCCAACCGCTCGGAAAACTTGATAATCTTCGTTTCCAGGTCGGCCCCTTCGAGGCACTTGATATAGCGCTCTTCCTCCTGGTCCTTTTCCTTCCCGGCAAGCTTGATATTCTTGGTCAACACTTCAACCATGTGAGCGACGACCGGACCGAAGTTGTAGGTAATGACGTCGGAATTGAGGATGTCCGAATCTTCCAGGACGTCGTGGAGCAACGCCGCGCACAAGATGTCGCGCTTAATATAGTTTAGTTCGCGGAGAATGATGCGTGCCACGCGGGAGATATGCCAGAAATACGGTGTGGCGTCCGGACGGAGTTGAAACTCGTGCACGTTTTTCGCAATATCGTACGCGCTGCTGATCGCGGATACGTCGACGGGATCGAGGTGGGGACGTATATCGCCCAGAAGATCCTCGATCGAGTACAGTGTTTTATTATAGAGAATAATCTGCGTCATACCACGCGATGTGGCACTGTGATGAGGCACGGAATCCCGAAAACGGGTTCCAGCCGGAGTTGGTAATGTGCACCGCCAGCAGGCGAAGATGATTTGCCTGTTACTGGTTCTTAATGACTCCGAATATATCGTTGATGAACATCTTGTCGCCGCTGATGTGGGCAGTGCGCCAAACACCGGGGAAAGCTTCCGAGCCCTCCCAGGTCCCTTCGCCGCCGCTGTTTGTGTACTTGTACTCAATATCTCCTTCTTCCAGGTCGAGTACGATCGTCCAGATATTGTCGCCTGCAACCCGGTCGCCGTATTCGCCATTATCGTGCATGGCGATTTTATTAGGCACCTTGTTGCCCAGCTCTGGTCGATTACCGACGATATATACCGCCGTGATTGCCTCGCGGTCCCGAAGGGTGCATGTGAACGTAACACGTGTTCTCTTCGTGGGTTTGGTCCAGGTTATCGTCGAATAGTCCTTGGTGACGATGGCCTGGTACTCCGGCATTTTCATCCGGAAGCCGGCCTTTCCGGCGAGGCGATAGGCTGCCGCGATATGATTCATGAATGCTTTTTCGTATCGCTTGGGATTGCTGCTCAATGCATGAGCATCGCTGAAACTTCTGAACCAATCGCCGCCTTCCAGGGCGAAGAGCGAATGAAGGGCAGCGGCGGCATACCAGTCGCTGGTGCCGGGACGGGTTGCAGCAAGGTTGGAGCGCGAGGTGGCGAGGCCTGCTTTTTCGAATGCTTCCCGTGCCTTGCGGAGAATGTTCCAGGCGTTGTTGACGCTTTCTTCTCCGATCCAAGTGTCGAAATTGCCATTGATCTTGCTACCGCTGGCTAGTTTCTGAACGGTGGCAAGCTTGCTGATAGGATGCGCAGGAACCTTGCGACGGCGGTTCCCGCTGAAATATTCCGAGATCGTAACGGTAACGATGCTGCGCTTCTTGTACAGCTTGTCCAGCTTGCGATACAACGAACCAATGAATCCTTTCCCGTCCATGTCGTTTCGGTACCAGGGCCAGTGATCGTCACCGTCGATCACGACGGTAACCAATCGATCGTCGGTCTTCGAAGTCGGGGCCTGGTCGAGCAAAATCTTGACGAAATTATCCGCCGCATTTTCTGAGTAATAGTTGCGATACACGTACACGATGCGGTTAGCGAGGTCCGCGCTGCTGAAGGTCGCTTGCAGGAGCGTGCCTTTCCCTTTGACGGCATACGCTTTGTAGGCGGGCAGGTCGGAGGGGGTACTGCGGGCCAGTACGGCGTCATCGGACACGAACCACTTGTATCCGTCCCTGGCCAACATGGGAAGAACCTCGGCCGATATGGCCCCGCCGAGCGGGACAAAACCTTGGACCGGTTTCTTGAAAACTTCCTTGTACAGTGCCAAGCCTTGCTGGATTTGCTGTTCGGCGTCCGCGGGGAAAGCGAACGTCGGGGGAAGCTTGGTCTTAGGGTTTGCCTTTGCGGCAATAGAAGAATTGATGATGAGAGGCAGGTTGGCCTCGTAGAAGCTTGTTCCCGCAATCTCGATCTGTCCGAGTTTCGTGGCCGGGTTGTATTGCAGCCGCTGGTATTTTGGTACGATGTTCATCATGATCTTAAAGGCGTCGCCGACAACGCGTTTGCAATCTTTTTCGCTGATCTTGTGTTTCAGGTAGTATTTCCCGTCGCTGCGAAAGGAAATGAGATCGCGAAAATCGACGGAGTGCTTACGGCTCAGGGGAATTTTCCTTTCGTAAAAATCCGGATCGAAATGCGCGAAGATCGCCCAGAATTTCAACTCGCGAATTTCCTGCGTCGTGTAATCGGGTTTTCCCTTGGTGTCGAGCCATTTTTCGTACAAGCTATAGAGTTCGGGGAACCGGCTCATGTAAACCGGGCTGAGAGAAAACACCCCCCATTTGTCATTGTACAGGATGTCCCGGTCCGACGCGGTGAACCGGGATGCAGGTTTCAAGGCGAGATCGATCCAGGGATCCGTCTTGCCCTTGTATCGCGCATAAAAACCCTCGGCGTAGAACGTGGTTTTCCGCTTTTTCGTCTTTATGAAATCTTTCGCCCGGTCGACGTAAACATGCTGTAATTGCCACAGCAAGGAAGGGGAAAATACGACCGTGACGTGAATGTTCGAATACTTCCCGACGATGCTGGCCATGTCGAAATAATCCCGCGTGGCGGCGATGCGCACGAAGGGAGCTTCGATCTGATCCGTTTCGAAGTTGTAGTACATCGGTTTATGCAACCGCCAGACCAGCGCCAGGAAGAGCGTCCCCCCGGGCGCGGGGTAATTGTCGTTCAGGTATTTTCGTTCGGGATACCCGATCAGTTGCACGCCGCCGGATTCGGTTACGGTGAACAATGAGTGCGCCTGCTTGGTCTGGTAATCTTCGAAGGATCGCGGGTTGCCGGGATCCGTAATGACCCGCAGGCCGTCGATGGAGAAACCGTATTGATATGTCCCGGGAGAAAAATCCCTCGTGATCACCCATACGCTGTCGCCTTCCTTATGCATGGGGTCGAGAAGGTTGGACCATCCGTTGAAATCCCCGACCAGGGACACGAAGGAGGAGTTGGGAGCGACAATCTTGAACTGTACTCCCTCCTCTGTAGATCGGGGTTGAGCCTGGACGAGAGACAGATGAAACATGCACAGTACGAGAGCGAAGAAGATCGTGTTGCGAGTCATGGTAACCTGATTAATGTTGCGTACAGATACTGGATTATTCCTGCCTGGTGGCCGAAACGGTGATGGCCTGAACCAAAGAAGAGTCTGGTGAAATGGTATGGAGCGATTTCAGATGCAATCACGGAGTTCAGACCGAACCCGGATACGGGCAATCAGAAAAATACAAAAAAATCTAAGAATTGGAACTCATACCGAAAAATCATTCCAACTGTTTTACCGGAAGAATTCCCTCTGTTTTACCGGAAGAATTCCCTCCGCCCGCGACCGGGTTTGTATTTCGCACATGGCAAACCTACTTTTCAGTGCATGTTTCGACCATGCATCGAATAGAGGTTGAAGCCCGCAGATCGGTATTTTGTTCCAACACGACACATGACACGATGATCACTCCTGCTCCACAAGCCGGAAGTACCGGACGCGCGTTTATTGACGTCGTAGAAGTTTTTAAAAATAGCGGGTTGAATTTCAAAAGCATGCTTGTGCGCATCGTGGACACGGCGCAACCGACAACCCTCGGCGAGCTGGCGTTTCACGGGAAGTACGTTTGGAAGTTGTATCGCGTGTTGCAAATGTCTGCCCTTGACGACGAAACCCTGGAAAATGTGCGGGGTGAATTTGTGCATGCGGTCGAGTGTTTTCGCGATTTGCTTCGCGCCTCCACTGACTCGTGGCCGAACGAACAGCGCGAGGATGTGAAGCGCCGGTTCCTTCATGCCTCGCAGGAAAGCTTGCAGCAGATGGTCATGCTTGCCGAGGATTTTTTCTGGGTGAAAAATGTCGAACTCCAATTTAAAGACAGGCTCCCCCGAGCATAGCGACGTTCTGTATCACCGGTTCGTTGCCACCATACGGCAACGTTTCGGCTCCTGGGCGGGAAAGAAAATCCTGGCCGCGGTCAGTGGTGGATGCGATTCCGTGCTGATGCTGCACCTCCTGGATCGTGCCCGCCGGAAACTCGAATTCGATCTTGCGGTTGCTCATGTCGATCACCGGCTTCGTTCCGGCTCTGGATCGGACGCGGATTTCGTTGCGGCGTTGGCCGACGAGTTGGACGTTGAATTTCTTCGCAGGGTGCTGGATCAACCCGACAGAACAACGAAAGCGGGTCGGTCCTTGGAGGAATGGGCGCGTGATGAGCGTTACAGGGCATTGGAGAGCATGCGCGTGGAATCGGGCGCGGACCTGATATGCATCGCCCATACTGCCGATGATAACGCCGAGACGATTATTGCTCATCTCGCCCGTGGATCGGGCGTGGCAGGGTTGGCGGGTATTCCCTCCAAGCGCGGACGCCTTGTGCGGCCTCTCTTGTTCGCCACGCGCGACGAGCTCCTTGGTTATGCCCGCAGGCACGGCATTACGTGGCGTGATGATCCGACGAACGAGGAAACGACATTCAGGAGGAATCGGATCCGCCGTGAGGTGATGCCTGCACTCCGCGAGGTCTTTGGTGCCTCGATTGTTGATGGGATCAATCGCACGGGATTTTTAATGCGGGAATTGCACGAGTACCTCCAGCCCGAGATTGACGAGTGGTATCGCAGTGCCGTCGCCACGTCCGGGGATGGCTTGTTCCTTGCAATTCCTGCATTAAAAAGGTATTTTGCTTTTCAGCGCTTTTCTGTTGTGCGGGTGGCGCTGAGCCAATTTTTGCATGATTCCCCCACCTTTTACTCGGTGATAAGGGTTGCAGGTCTGGTGGACGCACGACCGGGACAATACGTAAATGTGCAAAAGAATGTCCGGGCATACAGGAGCAGGAACTATCTTGAAATCGTCTCCACGCCCCCTCGGGAATCGCGGACGTTGCCTGTTGAACGGGATGGCTGTACGACTATCGATGGGAAGCGGATATGGATACAGGTGCTGAAGGATACTCGCATCGTAATGTCACGGAACCCCTGCGTGGAATTCATTGACGCCGATTCAGCGGGGGCACAGTTTGCAATTCGCCGGTGGCAAGCGGGCGACAGGATGCAACCGCTCGGTTTACAGGGGTCGAAACTTGTCAGTGATATTCTTACCGACAGGGGAATCACCGGATCGGCGCGGGAATACTACCACGTGTTGTTATCCGATCAGACGATTGTCTGGCTGTGTGGCGTCTGTATTTCGCATCGCCACCGGATTACCGAACATACTACCAGAGCGCTCAAGTTGATGTATGAAAATGAATAAAGACAATCTCGCTTCCTCCTCAGGCAATACTGTTGTTGTGAACGGGGAGGTGTTTGAGCTTTTTATCGACCGCGAGACGATCCACCAGCGCATCCAGGAGCTCGCCCAGGCCATCATGGCTGATTATTCCGGGAGGTTTCCCGTGTTCATTTGCGTTTTGAAGGGCGGTTTTATTTTTTTAGCCGACTTGATACGGGAGATGGATATGGATTGCGAGGTCGGCTTCATTCGCGTAGCCTCGTACGGCGACGGTAAGCAGTCTTCCGGAATGGTGACGTTGGAAAAAGATGTCAACTGTGACGTTGCAGGGCGGCATGTCCTTATTGTGGAAGATATTGTGGATACGGGGCGTTCCGTTGAATTCATCCAGGAATTGATGATGAAACGGAAACCGCTTTCCCTGAAGTTTATTACGTTGCTTCACAAGCCCGAATCGACGGAAATCGATATCCAGTTGGATTATGTCGGGTTTAAGATACCGTCCCGTTTCGTTATCGGCTACGGTTTGGATTATGCGCAGAAGGGGAGGAACCTGCCGGCGATTTATATCCTTCCTCGGAATGGCACCTGACACGAGGCACGCGTTGCAGCGAATTTACGTATCATTAAGACAGAAATAGGTTTTATTACAACATGCCGGAATCAAATCCCAACAAAAAATCGAACCAAAACCCCAAGCGTCCAATGAATCCCATGAAAGGTGGTGGCGGCGGGAACGATGATTTAAACTGGAACCGGATCGCACGAGTCGTGCTGGGCTGGCTGGCCGTTATTCTCATGGTGTTTGTCGTGCTACGCATGTTCGGTGGCATGCAGGAGCAAAAACCCACCATTACCTTCCGCCAGTACGAGGATCTTCTGCAAGGCAAGGTCACAAGCGCGACGGGGGAGCCGGTAAAAATCGTCAAAGCGACGGTCGTGAAATCGGATTTCTCCAACTATACGTTCATGGGCACGCTGAACAGCGCGGCGACACTCAAGACGACGACAGGGAAGCCGGTAGAAACGAAATCTTTTATCGTCGTTCTGGGTCCGCTCGATTCGGAGATGGAAAAACGCTGGATAGCGTTGGGTATCGATATTTCGTACGAAGAAAAGGAAGGGATGCTCGGCACCATACTTCTCCAGATGTTGCCCTGGATCGCCATCTTCGCCTTGTGGATCTTTTTCATGCGACGCATGCAGAGCGCGGGCACGCGAGGGATATTTTCCTTTGGCAAGAGCAAGGCGAAAATGATCTCCGACAATGCACCACAGATCACGTTCAAGGATGTGGCAGGGGTTCCCGAAGCGAAGCTGGAGCTCCAGGAAGTGATCGAGTTCCTGAAAGAACCGTCAAAGTTCCAGCGCCTGGGGGGAAAAATCCCCAAGGGTGTATTGCTCCTGGGTCCTCCGGGTACGGGCAAGACGCTTCTGGCCCGGGCCGTGGCCGGTGAAGCGGGAGTACCGTTCTTTTCCATTTCCGGGGCGGACTTCGTGGAAATGTTTGTCGGCGTCGGGGCAAGCCGTGTACGGGACTTGTTCGAGAATGCGAAGAAAAGCGCTCCGTGTATCGTCTTAATCGATGAAATCGATGCGGTCGGTCGCTTGCGGGGCGCCGGGCTCGGAGGCGGACATGACGAGCGCGAACAGACATTGAACCAGCTCCTGGTGGAGATGGACGGGTTCGAACAGAACAGCGGTGTTATCATCATTGCCGCGACGAACCGGCCCGATGTGCTCGATCCGGCGCTTCTCCGGCCGGGAAGATTCGACCGCCAGATCGTGGTGGACCGGCCCGACGTCAACGGCCGTATAGGGATTCTGAAAGTTCATACGCGCGATATTCCCATCGATCCCTCGGTAGACCTGGAAATTCTTGCCAAGGGAACGCCCGGTTTGGCCGGAGCGGACTTGGCAAACCTGGTGAACGAAGCGGCGCTGCTGGCCGCGCGCAAGAATAAAAAGACCGTCGGCATGGACGACTTTGAGGAAGCGAAAGACAAGGTGATGATGGGAATCGAGCGTAAGAGCCTCATTATTTCCGAAGATGAAAAACGAACCACCGCCTACCATGAGTCGGGCCACGTGCTGGTTGCCAAACTGATACCGGAAGCGGACCCCGTGCACAAGGTGACCATCATTCCGCGCGGACGCGCGCTCGGCGTCACCACGTATCTCCCGATTGATGAAAAGCACACCTATTCCAAGGAATACCTCGAAGCCATGATTACTTATGCAATGGGAGGCAGGGCGGCTGAAAAGCTGGTTTTCAACCAGTTGACCACGGGCGCGGGAAACGATATTACTCGTGCCACGGAACTGGCACGCAAAATGGTGTGCGAGTGGGGCATGAGCGAAAAACTCGGGCCGCTTTCCTTTGGAGCCAAGCAGGAAGAAGTATTCCTGGGAAGGGAGATCGCCCAGCACCGGGACTTCAGCGAAGAAACGGCCGAGCTGATTGACGAGGAAGTGCGTGCCATTGTGACACAGTGCATGGATCGTGCCGACAAGATACTCTTGGAAAATCTTGACACCTTGCACAGGCTTGCCAACGCGTTGTTAGAACGCGAGATCCTGGACAGCGAAGAGATCGATCACATCCTCAAGGGAGAGCCGCTGCCGGAAAACAAGGAGAAAACGCCTTCGCCGAAAGACGACGCCGAGGAAGCAGCCCGGCGGGATCGTGAACGAGCCGAGAAAATCCGCAAGGCGGTCGAGGACTTGAAAAAACAGGAACAGGGCGGTCCCGGCGACCTGTTTGCTTCGGATCAATGACCAGTGATGAAAAGCCCCCAGGTGGTTACCCCTGATTTTTCCTTCAAGCACGAACTGATCAGGAAGGGAATTCATCTTTCATCGCTTTCCATTCCCGTTATCTACTGGTACATCACGCAGGATCTTGCCCTGACGATCCTGGTACCGCTCACGCTTGCCTTTGTGCTTGTCGATACGATCAAATTCTTTCACGAACCGACACGCCGGCTGTACTACAAGACCTTTAGTTTCATTCTGCGGCGGCACGAAACCGAGGAAAACAAAAAGACGTTCAACGGCGCCACGTGGGTGCTCATCTCGGCCACATTCTGCGTGTGGTTATTTCCCAAAATCATCTTCATCACCGCGTTTTCCATCCTGATCATCTCCGATACCGCCTCGGCTCTCTTCGGCAGGAAATTCGGACGGCGCCATTTCAGGGGAAAGTCCTTAGAGGGCTCGCTGGCATTCGTCCTTACAGCATGGATTGCGATCTTGTTTACGCCAAAGCTGCTCGGGACGCCGCTGGAATACGGCATTGCCTTTGGCGCTGCGGTTGTCGGCGCTATTGCCGAGGTCCTCTCCTATGGAATCATTGACGATAATTTCGCAATACCCGTGAGTATTGGAGGTGTGATGTGGATACTGTTGTACTGGTTCTACCCCGGCATTCCCTTGTATTGAAGGCGCCAAATGACTTGTCCAACAAAGAGACGGAGTGACACCATGATGCGTCGTATTGTTTTGCCAGTACTTTTTCCCGTTTTGCTCCTCGTCGTGTTTGCGCAATGTTCGACACTCCTGGACAGCAAGGAGCCGGATGATAAAATCGTCGTAGTGGCCGATTCGGTCGAATGGATCGAACTGAAACCGTACCTGGAGGCGACCTTTTCAACGCCGATGCACACTCCACAGCCGGAACCGTGGTTTACACTGGAATGGGTAAAGCCGGAAGCCATGGAAAGCGTGGACCTGGCGCGGAACATCTTTTACGTCTCTACCCTGGACGCGAATCACAAAATGGCAGAGTTCATGCGGGTAAGCATCGATCCGACCGCGGAGGGACTCGTTCGCGAGGGCAAACAGTACGCTTTCGTCAAGAAGGATTTTCACGCCCGCAATCAGACGGTGGTCTTCATGGCGGCGGAAACCATGGATCAACTGCAGAACGCCATCGTGCGGGAATCCCCGCAGCTCCTGTACTTCTTCAAGCATGCCTGGGAACAACGCGAAGAGTTGCTCGTGCGTTACGCAGACCGGCAGGAAGACCTGGAACAAAGGTTCCTGGAGGACTATGGCTGGACGCTGTGCATTCCCAAAGCGTGGTTCGTGGGCAAGGATTCCTCCGAGTTGAACGTGGTCTGGCTGCGAAGAAAGGTCCCGGTTGACACCGAGCGTTGGCTTCTCGTTCACTGGATCGACAACGCCAGCCCGGCGATGCTTACCGGCGAAACCGTTCTCGACATGCGCGACAGCCTGACCGAAATCCTGTATCGTACCGTGGACGATTCCGCCTGGGTGCAGATCGACCGGGAGAACTATCTCCAGGTCGAGACCGACAATTTCCTCGGCCACTACGCCATCAGGGTGCAGGGATTGTGGCGCATGAGCGATCGTTCCATGGGCGGGCCGTTCATGACCTACGTGTTCCTCGACACGCTCTCGCAACGCCTTTACATGTTGGATGGCTCCGTGTTCGCCCCGGGATATGAAAAGAAGAAACTCATCCTCGACACCGACGCAATGCTGCACACGTTTTCGTATCGCCAGGTGACGGCAACGGAAAACACGGCTTCACAGCGTAATCCCTGAATCTTGCGTGCCCGACATGAATCCCTTTCGTCCCGGTTTCGTGGCAAAGCTCGTCCTGGCGGCCGGAGTCCTGGGATTCGTGGCGTGGCATGTCGATTACACCGCGATTACCTATGCGTACACCCAGGCATCACCCGCGTGGATCATCTTCGCCCTGCTGTTGTTGCCGCTGAACCTGGCGTTGCAATACGCGAAATGGTTGACCTTGGTACGCCACTACCGGCCGGATGTCTCGTCGAGGGCGGTGCTGACCTCGCTGGGAGTAGGGTTTTCCGCGGGCCTGGTTACGCCCTCGCGCCTGGGCGAACTTGCGGGGCGGGCGCTTTCGATACCTGATACTGATCGGGCGGCGCTCCTGGGGCTTTCCGCCGTGGACAAGGCGGCCACGCTTTTCGTTACGCTGGTCGTGGGTGTGCCTGCCATCGTGTACGCGGGATTCGCGAGCAGCGGGAATCCCGCCGAATTCCTTGCGCTTCCCGTTGTTGTTGCCGGTATCGTGGCAATCACGCTCGTCCTGGTATTCCTGGTGGTCCCGGAGTTCTACCACCGCCTGCTGGATCGACTGCCCCTGCCGAAGAAATTCCGGCATCGCTACGAGCGCCTGTTCATGGCTCTAAATGATATCCCACGCGCCGTGCTGCTACGCCTGTTCCAGCTTTCCGCGCTGTTTTACGTTACCTTTACACTGCAATTCGTCCTGGTAGCGCGGGCGTTTGAGAAGATCGATCCCGTCACCGCGGTCGTGGTCGTAATCTGTATCATGTTCGCAAAGTCCCTGGTTCCGCATGTGACGTTCGGCGAACTGGGCATCCGGGAAGGAGCTGCCGTGTTCTTTTTCTCGATGTTCGGCTACCAGGCTTCGACCGGCTTCAACAGCGCCCTCGTCATCTTTGCTATCAACGTCCTCCTGCCCGCTGTGGCGGGCTTGATGTTTGCCCGCCGCCTGGACCTCGTAAGGACATCCGCGTCATGAGCCTTGCCGTCGTCTTCGCCGCGTACCTGTTCCTGTTGATGGGAATATACGTGTTATTCCTCCGAAGAATTCTTGTCGGGCTGGATTACGTAGAACGCATGCGGGAGCTCCTGGAGCAAACCGCCGTTGCGGCTGTTTCCGCGGAATTGCCGATGGTCACCGTCCTGGTGCCCGTCCGGAACGAGGAAAGGATGATCGGGCAGGTGCTCCACGAAATTCTGGAACAGGAATATCCGCGAGAGAAGCTCGAAGTTATCGTGCTCGATGACGATTCCGACGACGGGACGGCGGAGATTGCGGAATCCATTGCTGCGCAGGATCCGCGGGCGCGCGTGCTTTGTGTCCGCAAGACCTCGCCGGGCAAGAAGGAACTCCTGACGTCCGGTGTCGCCGCCGCCTCGGGAGAGATCATTCTTACTACCGATGGCGACTGCACGAGAGAACCGGGCTGGCTGCGCGCCATGGTCGCAACCTTCGAGCTCGGCTACGTAGCCGTGTGCGGACCCGTTCTGTACCACCGGGGCGCTTCCTTGTTTTCCCGCATGCAGGCCCTGGAATTCATGAGCCTGGTGGCAGTGGGAGCGGGTTTCGTCGGGATTGGAACGCCGCGGCTGGCGAACGGCGCCAACCTCGGCTTCCGCAAATCAGCCTTCGAGTCGGTCCGTGGCTACGAGGATAACCGTCACCTAGCCAGCGGCGACGACGAGTTCCTGGTGCAGCGCATCGCCCGCGCGTACCCGGACGGCGTCGGTTTCTGCCCTTTGTCGGAGGGCATCGTGCGTACGGAACCTTCGCGTACACCATTCGCCTTCATTCGCCAGCGCCGCCGTTGGGCGTCGAAAGGGATGTACTACGAGGACCCGGCGTTCGTGGGATTCCTGGTCGTGTTGTTCGTGTTCTTCCTCTCGTACCTGGCCGCTCCGCTTCTGTTGCTGAATTCCCCTTCCTGGGTTCTCTACCTCTTGTTCATGGCGCTGATAAAATTCGGCGCTGACTGGCCGGTGGTGCTCCGGGCGGCGAGGATGTTCCGCGAGCCGATCCGTCTGGGCGACATGATCATCGCCGAGTTACTTCACGCGCCGTACATCGTCCTGGCGGCGGCGCTGGGTACGATTCCGGGCGGAAAATGGAAGGGAAGGTCGATGTGATGAACGGTGAGGCGGGCGGGTGCGATGGTGAGAGGGGGAGAAAAACCGACCTTTGGATGGTGAATGACAGGCCGAGGACCGTCTGGCGGCTGTCCGGGTTCATCGCCTCGTATTTCCTTGTCGCCCTGGTTCTCGGAATTGGCTACCAGTTTCTCCCCGGTGAATTCCACACCGTTTTTGTTCAGACCTTGCTCCTGCACATGGCCACCGCCGCCGCCACCGTGATAGCCGTGTACGCCATCGACCAGCGAACCTGGAAAAGCGTGGGACTGTGGTTCTTTCCCTGCTGGAGCCGGGCTTTCCTGGGGGGAACGGGTTTCGGTATCGCTCTCATCCTGCTGGCGTGGATACCCGGCGTGGCCGCGGGATGGGAAGTGCTTCCCCCGGCTTCGTGGGAGGCGGGTTATATCCTTGACGTTGTCGGTTCGGGAGCGGTTCTTTATCTCCTGGTGGGAATAGGCGAGGAACTGCTGTTTCGCGGTTACTGTTTCCAGGCTTTGATCGAGGGAACAAGCGAAGTGGTTGCGGTCGTAAGTACTGCTGTCGTGTTTGGTCTCGCCCACGCATTCAATCCGCATGCGGATGTGTTTTCGATGATAAACATAGGGCTTGCCGGAATGATGTTCGGTATCGCGTATATACGAACCCGTTCCCTGTGGCTTACCGCCGGGATTCACTTTGGATGGAATTTCGCCCAGGGAACGCTCCTCGGCATGCCCGTCAGCGGCATGCAGGTACGAGGTCTGTTGAACACGCGCATTACCGGTCCCGACTGGCTTACGGGAGACGTGTTCGGCCTGGAGGGAGGTCTCGGTATTACGGTTGTGCTTTTGCTTGCCATCCTGGCCTTGTACCATCCGGCCGTCGCCCGTTTGAGACCGGAAGAATCCGAAGCCTGCGACCACGAAAATGAAAGGTCCTGACATGATACGATATATCGCGCCCGTCTTCCTGGTTGTTCTCGCCGTGGGCCACGCCCAGTGGATCGAGGACAAGGAAATCGACGGTATCATCCGGCAGGGAATCGACGCAACGTACAACCTGGATTTCGAACAGGCGGAGAAGAACTTCCGCACGGTCATTGCGCGGCGTCCCGATCATCCTGCCGGGTACTTCTTCGACGCCATGATCGACTGGTGGCGCATTGCCATCAACCCTGATGACGAATCCCTCGACGAGCGGTTCTTCGCGAAGCTCCAGAAAGTCATCGACATGGCCGACGAGCGACTGGACATGAACGAGAAAGATCTCACCGGGTTGTTCTTCAAGGGCGGCGCCATTGGGTTCCGGGGAAGACTGCGGGCGCTGCGCAAGAGCTGGATCAAGGCCGCTGAAGACGGGAAAGACGCCCTGCC
>JAJRXL010000314.1 GCA_024276335.1 Bacteroidota bacterium | reverse complement strand
TTTACTCGACCTGATGCAGCAGGGATTCATCCACCTTGACGAGGTGGAAGTCTTTGTTCTCGACGAGGGAGACCGGATGCTCGACATGGGCTTTTTCCCCGACATCAAAAGATTGTTGTCGCACATACCGGCCGAGCGCCAGACCCTGTTCTTCTCGGCCACGATGCCGTCGAAAATGGTGTCGCTGGCTCATAGCATGGTCCACGACCCGGTGCGCGTAACCATCACGCCGGACGAACCGGCAGTGGAAAGCATTGCCCAGAAGGTTCTCTTCGTAGGAAAACGAAACAAGGATGCCCTGCTGGTCTCCCTGTTAAATGATCCCCGGATCAATAAGGCCATTATTTTTACCCAGATGAAGCACACTGCCAACCGGGTTTTAAAGAAACTATGCGACACGGGGATCAGCGGCACCGCCATCCACGGCAACAAGAGCCAGGCCGTCCGCACCAAGGCGCTGGACGGCTTCAAGCAGGGCCGCTTCCGGGTGCTCGTCGCTACCGACGTGGCGGCACGAGGACTGGACGTGGACGACATTACCCACGTCATCAACTACGACCTTCCCGTCGAAGCGGAAACATACGTGCATCGTATCGGACGCACCGCTCGTGCGGGAGCAGACGGCGCCGCCATTTCGTTTTGCAGCGCCGAAGACCGGGCCTATTTGCGCGATATCGAACGTCTGCTGGGCAAGCCGGTACCCGCCGAGATGGAACACGCCTATCATTGCGATGCGGCCTTTCGGTCCAGCCAACCCGCTCCGAAGAACTCCGGTCGCAGGAACGGTGGCGGTGGACGCCCACGGCGCACTATCGCCCGCTCATTCAACGGGAAACGTACCCGCGGCAGGCACTGAATCGAAGTAATGAGGGAAACTGGCTTTTTACCACCTCCGGAAATATCCTCCTGCCACACAGAGGGAAGAGCCCTGGTAAAAGAATATTCTCCCTGAGAGATAGCAACACCACGTGGATATATCCTTCTTAGGCATACCCACGAGCAAAGGCCCATTTTGCCGCACGAGGAATCACGCGGCAGATGGGTTTTCTGCTACATACCGCCCGAAACCGGTTAGCTCCACGGCCTTTCAGTGAAACGGGACAGCTCTTGGATTTACATGAGTGATGAAATTCAGAGTAAAAGGTCGTTCCTGATTTGACACGGAAACCCAGGGGCTCCCGCTCGCCCCCACCGTGCACGAGAAGGTGGCCTGGTTACCGGTCTTGCATTGAGTGCAATCCTTGATCTTCCTGGCTGCCTGAAGCTACTTCGGTTTCTCGTGAGAGCGAAAGATGGATAATGATTTTCGTTCCCTTGCCCTTTTCGCTTTCCAGTTCGATCGTGCCGCCGCACAGCTCGATGAAATTCCGGGCCAGCGCAAGGCCCAGGCCTGTTCCCTCATACGGCCTAGAGTATCCACCTTCCTCTTGAGTGAACTCATCGAATGCAAACTCTTTGAATACCGATCCAATCCCGATGCCTGTGTCTTCGATGATGATCTCCGCGGTACCTTCTCCGATTTTTTTCGTCCTGATATCAATTCTTCCCTCGGGTGTAAACTTCAAGGCGTTCTCAAGCACCTCCGTCAAAGCCC
Source organism: Bacteroidota bacterium (assembly GCA_024276335.1). Classification (GTDB taxonomy): domain Bacteria; phylum Bacteroidota; class Ignavibacteria; order SZUA-365; family JAADGX01; genus JAADGX01. The sequence goes on along the minus strand of JAJRXL010000314.1, from coordinate 5,912 downwards.
GTCGCAGTGCATGCTGGTCGGCGAGAACGTAAATATCCTTCCCGGGGAGGTGAATATTCAATTCAAGCTTCTTTTTCTCGGCGATCCTGGAGAATTCGTAATGAAGTTCGCTGAAGACTTGCGACAGCGATATCTGCGAGAGTTCCATGCGAAAATCGTCGCTTCTGAACCTGGAAACATCGAGGATCTTTTCAACGGTGTTCATCAACCGGTTGCTTGCTTCATCAATGGTCGAGTAAATCTCCTGGTCCTCCTCTCCCCCTTTCTCCCCATGCTTCATCCTTAAAATCGTGGCATACCCGGCGACAATATTCAACGGCGTTCGGATTTCATGGCTGAGGTTGGCAATGAATTCGGACCGCACACGGTTGGCCCGCTCCGCCTCTTCCTTCGCCCTGGTGAGTTCCCGCTCATGCTGCACCCTCTCCGTTATATCGACGGCTACTCCCATGACCGCCCGCGCATTTCCGCGCTCATCATACGAAGGCCGATAGTAGCACTGAAAGACTCGATCACCCCACGACCGAACTTCCTGGAAACATTCCCCCTTGAACGCACGCTTGAAATCGCCGCGGATTTCTTGACTATCCTTGAAAATCTCATCGATCGTCTTGCCGACAACTTCTTCCAGTTTGTACCCGACGGAACCCGGACCGCTTCCCTTGGATACCGTGATCACTCCATCCTTATTGGCCGCCATCAGGATGATCGGCACGTTCTCCAGTACCTCCAGCAACTGGCGCCTGCTCTGGGAAAGTTCTCCCTCTGATTCCCGCAACTTTTTATGAGCCTTTCCGATGAGCCGGAACATCAACAACGCGGCCAATATCACGAAAACTGCCGCGTTTAGCGGTCCAAGCAAAATGAGGATGGAACGATTGAATTCCACGAAATATCCGACAATGCTCGTGACCACGATCCATATGGTACCTAATACAATGAAAGCCGTTACAATGGCGACAGGTGAACGATCCTTCTTCATACAGGGTCTTTCTACACTGTTTAAAATCGGTTATCTATAATGCCCGATGCCCTCGATGACGCGAAAAAAACTCGTATCCAATTCCTACACAGTTACCAGAAACAGTTTTTTGAACTGATCTGTTCCAAATGATGCGCATCCCTTTGTTTCTCTTCAGTGTTATTTTTTAGCGTTTAAATCGTTTTCCATGCTTGGCCCTACAAGTTACCTCGGCAACGTACCCGAGGGGGAGAAACAGGTTCTACATATTTCTCTATGAAGTATTACTAAAATATGTTATGCGGTTTCAATTGTCAAGCTCGTTTCATGATATTTCATAATCGTTTGGAACCGTCCGTTTATGGAACATGGGAATCCCGAAGCCCTGAGCGAAGTCGAAGGGTCAAATCCCGGCATCCCTGTAACGTGACGTTCGAGGAAAGCGCAGGGCCATATTCGACACCTGACCAAACAAATATCTTTTGGGCCCCTTTCTACAGAAAGTGCCTATCTGGACGAGTGCGCGATGGACATGCCCGAACCTATTTACGTCAGGCTAATAAAAAGTGACAGGAACGGTCATAAAAACGCACAGCCCCAACCGGAAAGGATGGGGCTGATTGCCGAAAACTACTTGTGGTCCACTGTTTTTCGTACACGCGCGGGGACTCGAACCCCGGACCCGCTGATTAAGAGTCAGCTGCTCTGCCAACTGAGCTACGCGTGCACGTCAAAGATACGAAATCCTCTCCTATCTCTCCAAGCGCTCGCGTCGTGACACTCATTGTTCGTGAGGCGGAGCCTGCCGTTTTTCCTCCAGCTCGTCCCCGCTCCGCTTGATGCCCGGAACCGGTGCCCGCGTCGAATCGATGGACGGAGTCATCGCGCCATTATTCTCGTTGAGTTTCCCGATGTAGAACTCGATGCGTCGGTTCCGCGCCCGTCCCAGTTCGGTGGCATTGTCCGCCACGGGATCGGTCTCCCCGTATCCCACCGCGGTGATCCGTGATGAATCCACACCGTAACTGATAAGCCACCGGCGTACGGCTTCGGCGCGCCGCTGCGAGAGAAGCAGGTTGTATTCGTCGCTGCCCACGGAATCGGTATGACCGCGAATTTCCACGACCATGCGTGGATACCGCCTGAACAGCTTGGCGTTTTCCTCGAGAATGGGAATCGACTCGGCGCGTATCACCCACTTGTCCGTTTCGAAATTCACGCCGAACAGGGTGAATATCGAGCCTTCCCGAAGGATGACGGTATCGATCCTCGCGGTCATCAGTAAAGGCGAAGGTTGCGACGTTGCCTCGCCGTCCGGGCAGCCGTCCTCGTCGGTAATGCCGTTGTAATCCTCCGGACGCGTCGGGCACAAATCCTGGTCGTCCGGGATGCCATCGCCATCCGTGTCTTTCCTTAACGGGTCGGTGCCGGTGGAATGTATCTCCTGGCCGTCCGTGATACCATCGCCATCCGTATCGGGTTTCGTAGGGTCGGTACGATAGCGCAGGCATTCCACGTAATCGTTCAAACCATCTTCGTCCGTATCCACCGAGACCGGGTCCGACCCGAGTTCCAGTTCCTCCCGGTCCTTGAACCCGTCGCCGTCGGTATCGGCCTGCCGGGGATCCGTGCCGTACACATCGACCTCGTCTCCGTCCGGAAGACCGTCGTGATCGGAATCGGGGTTGACGGGATTGGTGCCGATCTCCAGCTCCTCCCCGTCGATAAGGCCATCGTTGTCCGTATCCGCTTCCAGGGGATTGGTCTGGTACGTAAAGATTTCCTCTGCGTCCGTGATGCCGTCCGCGTCGCTGTCCGCCGAAGTCGGGTTGATGCGGTATGTGAATAATTCCTTGTAATCCGTGATGCCGTCCGCGTCGCTGTCCACGAGAAGCGGGTTGGTTTTGTACACGTACACTTCATCGTAATCTTCCAGGCGGTCTCCATCCGAATCGTAGTCGTAGGGATTGGTCCCGAGCTTTCGCTCTTCGCTGTTGCTGAGCCGATCGTTGTCCAGGTCACCGTCTTCAAACACGTGCCACCGCAACCCGATGGTCAGGGAGATATACAAATCGTTGCCTTCGGTGGTGACCGCGGCCTGGTCGCTGACGAGCGCGCGGATTTTGTCGGAAGAGAAGGCGTCCAGGTCGTCGGTAAACGTGATGTTCGCGGTGAGCTCGATATTCAACGACAGGTTGCGCCGGAAGAAGTATTCCGCGCCAAGCCCGGCGGGTAGGGTGAATGCGGCGTTCTGATCGGCCTTGGGACGTACCTTCAGCGAGCCGGTGACCAGGTCTTCGGGCGTAAACAACGTAACGCCCCCCCCGGTAACGAAGTAGGCATTGAATACCTGCCGGGGAAAGAAATTTATCGCAAGGCGAATGGACAACGTGGAATAATCAGTCGATGTTAAAGTGGAAGCATCTCCACCGAACTGGTACTGGTACACGCTTCCGAAATTCTTCCGATCCCTGCGCTCATAGATCAGCCTGCCAAACATGAAATGCAGCCCCACACCCAGCTCCGGGAACACGTTGTACATACCGGAGGCGTAAAAGGCTGTCCCCACGTTCTTGTCCACGAACTCGCCGAGGTACTTGGACAGGCCCGCGCCTCCATTCAGGGACAGCATGCCCTCGGGGTAGCGCGGCCTCCCCGGCCATGTGTCATCCTGTGCGAAGGCAGGTTGTGCCGCCAGAAGAAGAAATAATACGACGAGAAACCTGTAATAGTTATGCATGCATTTCCGTGTGGGTTCGTAATCCGTGTTGCCGCCGGTGCTCGGCCAGGATGATGGCGGCGGCGGCGGCGACGTTCAACGACTCGGCAGCTCCATATGCCGGGATCGTCACCTTCAACTCGATCTTCGCATCAAAACGGCCGCTGAACCCGGCGGCCTCCGATCCCATGAGGAGTAGCATCCGCTCCGGAAGAGGATCGTACACCGAAGCGCCCCCGGACGCAACTGCGCCAACCACGACGAAATCGCCCGGCACGAGCGTATCATCATCGAGATCGCGGAGCTGGAGGCGCAAAATCGAGCCCATGGAAGCCCTCACAACTTTTGGATTGAACGGGTCCACGCATCCTCTCCCCAGGAAAACCCGGCGGACGCCGAACCACTCGGCCGTGCGCAGGAGCGTGCCCAGGTTGCCCGGATCGCTGACGGCGTCCAGGCCGAGAAGAAGGTTCCCGGTATCCTCGATTTCCGGGTCCGGCAGTTCAGCCGTCGTTGCGAGGATACCCTGGCTGTGAACGGTATTCGACAACCGCGAGAATTCCCGTTCATCCGCCGTCATGACCTGCACTCCGGCCTTTGTCAGTCTTGCCATGAGCTCCCGGTGCTTTTCTTCCATCCCGCCAAGGATGACGGCTTCCTTCAACTCCACGCCGGAATCCAGCGCATCGGCCACGAGCCTGGCGCCCTCCAGGAGCATGGACTGATCTTCCAGCCGGAATTTCTTCTTGTGCAATCGACGGATCCGCTTGCGCGCGGCAACGGACAACAACGGAAGAGGTCCGGGAGCGGTCAATTGTTTTTTGCCCCCTCGTCGATCCAGGTCTTGACTCCCTGGATCTGATTGGCGTTCACCAGGATCGGTGTGTTGATGCGGTGGGGATTCCGCCCGTCTATTTTCTGGGCGAGGATGCTGGACTCGCTACTGAACGGCACTACGATGCCGGGCCGAGCCGTGAGGTTGAAGTAAGAAGTCAACACGAGGTCGCCGGCCCGCGTCTGCTCCTCGTGGCATCCCGAGTTCGTACAACGCAGGTTGAACAGCGGCTGGACGTGTTCGGCGTAACTGACGTTCGAATCGGGAAACACGAGGTCGTCCGGATTGGTAATACCGGAATCGCCGCAGCCGGCGGCCGCAACGAACGCGACAGCAAGAACGCCGATGAACGCTGTCAGTCGCATGTCATTTCTCCTTTCGGATCCTACCTTCAATAACACTCCGGACTCTCCCCTGCCTCTTAATGTAGTCAATGAACACGTCCCGGTCGAGGTAATTCGGCTTGACTGGGATTATCGTGATCGCCGACTCATCGAGCCCGAAGATATCGTGCAGGTGATCGCCGACGTAGTTATTGGTTGCAATGGAATACGTACTATCAGTGTCGATCGCGCGATCCCGGACCCTGGCAGAGACCAGCTTCCGATCCCTGACTACGTACCGGAGGCCGCTCACCTGGCAGAATTCTCCCTTCCTCGCCGCCTGCCACTCCAGCATCGACCGGAGGACCTTGCCGGGGACTTCGAACTTGACGAAGTAATTGCCGAACGGAGCGATTTCCCACACGTCCCGAGCCGTGATTTCTCCCGCGGGCAGGTTCTTCCGGATTCCGCCCGAGTTCTGGAACGCCACGTCCGCGTCCGTGAAATCCCGGATGACGTCCGCCATCCAGTTGCCGATATTGCTCTCGGATTTATAATGACGCACCCAGTCGGTCTCCAGGATTCCTATGACCTGGTTCAACTCCTCGCCGGCAATGGCTTCCAGCGAATCAACGATGGCCTGCATGAGCGAATCCGGTTCGACCCCTTCCCGTGTTTCCAGCAGGAACCCCGAGCACGACGCCAACCGGTCGTCGTCGAGATCAACCTTCACATCCAGCACGCCGAGGTACCTCCCCCGGCTCCCCGCCTGAACGATAACGGTGTTGTTTGTCTTGACCGGATTTTGCAGCGCCGTGTGCGAATGCCCCCCTACAATGACGTCGATGCCTTTCACTTTGCGCGCCAGCGCCCTGTCGCCCTTGTAGCCCAGGTGAGAGAGCACGATGACGAGGTCGCAACCACTTTCCTTCAATTCCCGAACGTACTTCCGTACCACCTTCTCGACTGGGAGCACCTCGAGTCCGCGCAAGTTGTCCCGCAGGCTGAGGGAGAACAGGTTTTTCGGCGCAAGACCGATAACACCTATCCGCACCGGTCCCCGGTTGATGATGG
>JAJRXL010000313.1 GCA_024276335.1 Bacteroidota bacterium | reverse complement strand
GACCCGGTGTTCAGCGACATCGTGGCACGCCTCGGGCCGGAGAAAGCTTTCAAGATTTTCCCCGACCTGCCTGCCAACCTGATAAAGCCTGCCGTCGCTCCCGCCGTACTCAGCCAGGCCATGAAACCGATTTCCGAGGCCTTGGATGCATTGCGCAACGTGTTCGGCGCTACCGGGGCCTCGTTCGGCTCCAACGCCTGGGTCATTTCCGGCACGCGTTCCGATGGCGGTGCCTCCATCCTCGCCAACGACACGCACCTGCTCCTCATGCAACCGGCCCGGTGGTACATCGTGCACATGAACGCCCCCGAATTCAACGTGGCGGGCTTCTCCATCCCCGGCGCGCCCGGCGTGGTCATCGGGCGCAACGACCACATCGCGTGGGGAATGACAAACCTCATGAACGACGACGCCGACTTCTACGTGGAGCACGTCTTTCCCGACTCCACCTACGAATTTAAGGGTAAGCAGCTTCCACTTTCCGTCCGGCTCGACACCATCCTCGTCAAGGACTCCCTGCCGTACCCCCTCGTCATTCGGCGGACGGGCCACGGCCCGTTGATTTCCTCCGTGTATTCGTCCGACTACCTCGCGGGTCGCAAGCCGCGCGCCACGGCCCTGAGCCTGAAATGGACCGGGTATGAATTCTCCAACGAGTTCCTGGCCTTCTACCGCGTCAACCGCGCCCGCACCTGGGAGGAATTCAATGCGGCGCTGCGGACCTTCGGTCTTACCGCCCAGAATTTCGTTTTCACCGACCGCGCGGGCAACATCGGGTTGGTCTCGGCGGGAAACCTTCCCCGGCGCTCCACGCGAACCGCCTTGTTTCCCACGCCCGGCTGGACGGGAACGAACGAGTGGCGCGGCCGGGTTCCGTTCGAACGCCTGCCCCGTGTGCTCAACCCCGATCGGGGATTCATCGCTTCCGCCAACTACAAGCCCGACCCGGAGCCTCCGTATTTCATCGGCGACTTGTGGGAGCCGCCTTCCCGCGTCCGCCGCATCGAGGAGTTGCTTTCGAACCTGCCCGCCCTGACGGTGCGGGATTTCCAGATCTTCCAGCAGGACCAGTACTCCAGGTTCGCGGCAGAAGTGACCCCGTACATCGTGGACGCAGTGTTCACGCAGAAGAACCGGTCCGTGCCCGCCACACGCGCCATGAACATCCTCGCCCGGTGGGACGGGAAAATGTACCCGGGCAACAACGCGGCGGCGATCTTCAACGTCACCGTCCAGCACATCCTGGAACGAACACTCCTTGATGAGCTGGGCCCGCGGCTGCTCTACCAGTACCTCTTTCTCCCCACCTTCGCTTTGCGGAGCCTCCCCTCCCTCCTCGCCGACACGACCACGACCTGGTTCGACGACGTACGGACACCGGAGATCGAGACCCGCGACGACATCCTCCGCCGCAGTTTCACAATGGCGCTGAACGATCTCCTGGAACGCTTCGGCCCCGACATGGACCGCTGGGAATGGGGCAGACTCCATACATTGACCATGAAGCATCCCCTGGGTGACGTCGCCGCCCTGGCCCCGGTTCTCAACATCGGACCCCTGGAAACGGGCGGACACGGCACGACGGTCAACAACGGCTCGTACTCACTGAATGAACCGTACCACATGAACATCGGTCCCGCCATGCGGTTCATTGTCGACATGTCATCGCCGGATTCCTGCCTGGTCATTCTACCCACCGGCCAGAGCGGCCACCCGATGCACGAACACTATGCCGATCAAACGAATCTCTGGCTCGACGGCGTGTACATCACGCTGGAATCGAACCCGGATTCCATCCGGCAACGAGGCTGGGACAAACTGGTATTACAAAAAAAATGAGTGACGATCATGTTTTCGGAACAATTACTCAATCGCCTGGCCAACGCGGAATCCGTTGCCATACTCACGGGCGCGGGCGTCTCCGCTGAAAGCGGCGTGCCGACGTTCCGCGATCCCGGCGGGCTGTGGGAGCAATTCCGCCCCGAGGAGCTGGCGAACTTCGACGCCTTCATGCGCAACCCGGTCCTGGTATCATCGTGGTACGCGTACCGTCGCGAGATCATCCGGTCGGTGGAGCCCAACCCTGGGCATTACGCGATCGCGGAAATGGAAACCCTGTTCGACGATTTCACGCTCATCACGCAGAACGTCGACAACCTGCACCGGCGGGCGGGAAGCATCCGCGTGGTGGAACTGCATGGAAACATCATGCGGAACTACTGCCTGGACTGCCGCCGAGAGTACAAGGACATGCCGGACCACGACAAGGACACCGCCCCCCGCTGCACGGAATGCGGCGGACTCATCCGGCCCGACGTGGTCTGGTTCGGCGAGCTGCTGCCCCAGGACGCCGTGCGCGAGGCGGAACTCGCGACCCGACGGGCGGACGTGTTCTTTTCCGTCGGGACTTCGGCCATTGTCTATCCCGCCGCGGGGCTTCCGCACACCGCGAGGGAACACGGCGCCTACGTCGTCGAAATAAACCCGTGCGACACCGACTTCACGCCGTACGCGCACGAGGTCATCAGGGGACCCAGCGGAACGGTGATGCCCCGGTTGGTGGAAACGGTAAAGCGGATGAAAAACACCGCCTGACGCCTTTGCCACCTGGAGACGCGATACATACATAATCACAACAACCCGGAAAACAGATGAACACTCGCAGGACAAAAATCGTATGCACGCTCGGTCCGGCCAGCTCCACGCGGGAGACAATCTCCGCCATGATCGAGGCGGGCATGGACGTGGCACGTTTGAATTTCTCCCACGGCGACCACGAGAGCCACGCCCGGCTCATTACAGCCGTTCGCGAAGCCGAGCGGGAAGCCGGAAGACCTATCGCGATCATGGGCGACCTCCAGGGACCGAATATCCGCATCGGCGACCTGAAGGAAGAGGCGGTCGAACTCCGGCCCGGAGACGAGATCGTTCTCACCAAGGACCAGGCCCCCGGCGACGCGCAGCGCATGCCGGTCACCGTTTCCCGCCTGATCGACGACGTCCCCGCGGGCGCCACCCTTCTGCTTGACGACGGCTACATCACGTTGAAAGTACTGGACAAGACCGACGTGGCTTTGAGGTGCACGGTTGTGGACGGCGGATTGCTCAAGCCTCACAAGGGCATCATCGCTCCTTCCGTGCCGTTGTCGGGCCCCGCGCTCACGGACAAGGACATGGAGGACCTCGCCTTCGCCGCCGCGAACGGCATGGACTTCCTCGCGCTCTCGTTCGTGCAGTCGGAAATGGACGTGCTTTTACTCAAGAAAAAGCTTACGGAACACGGCGCCGTCATCCCCGTTATCGCCAAGATCGAGCGCGCGCAGGGCTTCGAAGACCTGGAAGACATCATCGAGACCGCCGACGGGGTGATGGTGGCACGGGGCGACTTGGGGCTGGAGATGCCCGCCGAGGAAGTGCCCGTCCTGCAGAAGCGCATTATCCGGCGGTGCAACGAAACCGGGACGCCGGTCATTACCGCCACGCAGATGCTGGAATCGATGATCACCAACTCGCGCCCCACGCGTGCCGAAGCCAGCGATGTGGCCAACGCCGTGCTCGACGGCACCGACGCGGTCATGCTGTCGGGAGAGACCAGCGTCGGAAAATACCCCGTGGGGGCGGTGCGGATCATGGCCAGGATAATCGAGACCACCGAACGGTACCCCGCTTTCCACCAGGAATCGCTTTCGCGGTCCGTTGAGCGAAACAGCAGCATCGCGGACGGCATCGGCAACGCCGCCTGTACGCTGGCCCGTCAGGTCGAAGCGCAGGTCGTCATCTCCCTGACCAGCAGCGGCAGAACCGCCCGCATCGTCTCGAAGTACCGGCCCTCGATCCCCATCATCGCCGTCACCGACCGGGCGGAAACGCTCCGGCATCTCGTGCTCGTGTGGGGCGTGCGACCGGTTCTCATCCCGCAGATCAAGGACACCGATTCCACGCTGAAGGGTGTCAAGGAAGAGCTGGTGAAACGGGGTTTCGTCAAGCGTGGCGCGGTCGTCGTGTTCACCGCCGGAATTCCCTTGCATCTCCGCACTACAACGAATATGTTGTTTGTCACGACCGTATGAGGTTATCGAAGCACGCATTTTCCAGCATGGAGTGAGTATGTTTGCCTTACATGACCGTCTCAAGGCGGCTGCCGTTCTTCCCGGGCTCCTGTTTCTTCTCATCGTGACCGCGGGAACCGCGCGTGCCCAGTTGATCGAAACGCATCGCGTGTTCGCCCGGGAGACCAACCAGGTATTCACCTCGCCCCTCCTGAACGGGGTCGATTACGAGTTCATCTGCCGCGGCACGTTCTCGTTCTGGGTGGACTCCAATAACGATTCGGTAGGATTGTGCGACGCCGCCTACTACATCGACATTCCCGAAGGTGAATTCGGAAACGGCCTGGAGCCTCTTCCCACCACGTTGACCAACGGCTTTCTCATCGACGGGCGCACGGTGTTGAGCTTCATCGGGAACGTCGGGGTCAGCGACTCCAACGTGTACGTAGTGCCGTACCGCGGGGCGGGCTCGCGCGTGTCGCTGTTCATCGAGGACCACCCGCCGTTTGGCGTGGACCGACACGCCGACAACACCGGGCACATCGACGTGGAAGTGCGACGGGTTTCGCCCCACGTCCGGGTTGACGTAACCGAGATCGACTTCGGTGACGTCCTGCTGGGAGCGTTCCGCGATTCCTCTGCGGTATTCACTAACGTGGCCCGTTCCACACTCTCCGTGACGCTGAGCGGGCTCACGGGACCGAACACGTCGGATTTCAGCACCCTGGGCACGACCAGTTTCGCCCTCTTCCAGAACCAGAGCGATTCCGTGACAATACGCTTCATTCCCACCGCGCTGGGACCACGCACGGCGGAAGTGCGTTTCGCCACCAACGATCCCGACCAGCCCGAAGTCCCGATCCTCCTGCGCGGAAACGGCGTTGCGCCCGCCCTTAGCGTTTCGCGCGGGGTCCTCGATTTCGATGAAGTGGAATTGGGAGAATTCCTACTCGACACCGTAACCGTCACCAACAGCGGGTCGGCCGGCCTGGACATTACCGGGATCACCATCAACGGAAGCGCCGGCGGCGACTACTCAAGCGCAGCGCCCGCCTCGTTTACCCTTCTTCCCGGCGATTCGCGGCAAATCTCCGTCCGGTTCGAGCCCCAGATCATCGGCAGGCGCGACGCGGCCCTGGACATCGCCAGCAACAGTCCTGGAAATCCCGTCGTGTCGGTATCGCTCACGGGGGTAGGCGTGACCACGATCACCGCGGGCTTCCGGGGTCAGTACCGCGGCGCCCCCGAGGACATCGTGCGAATACCCATCGAGATCGTGGAGAACAGGCAGGGATCGAACACCACATCGTTCTTCGTTAGGGCCTCGTTCAATTACCGCATTCTCTACCCGCTGCGGGTCATCAACACGAATACACTGTCCAGCTCGTTCGATGTCAGCGCCTCGTCGCCCGCGCCGGGGCGTCTGGAGATCACGGGTGCCAACGGCCAGCCCCTCAGCGGCACCGGGCCCCTCGCTTTCGTCGAGTTCCAGGTGCTGTTCGGGGATACCACGGCCACGCGGCTGGTCGTGGACAGCCTGCTGTTCAACAACGGCAATCCACGGGCGCGAGCGATCGATGCCGTTTTCGTTCTCGACAGCGTGTGCAACCAGCGGCTGAAGCAGGTTCGCGAAGCCGGGGTCCCGCGGCTCGGTCCGAATTTCCCCAACCCGTTCAACCCGGTCACGGTCATTCCGTTCGACCTGCCCCGGGACATGCGCGTTCGCCTCGACGTGTACGACCGGTTGGGACGGTTCGTAACTCTTCTTGCCGAGGGGAAATTCAAGAAAGGCGAACACCGGGTCGCCTTTCACAACCAGGCCCTGGGTTCCGGCGTGTATCTCTACCGGCTGACGACCGAGACCGGAACCATCACCCGGCTCATGACGATCACCCGTTAACGCGAGCCGGACGTTCATGTGCCCCGAATGCCACCATTGAGCAAGGGTGCTATCGAAATTTTTCTCACAGACAATAGCGGCAGGCACGCTGTCCGCCACGGGCGCTTCGATTCGTTGCGGCGGTTATCCACCACAGTCGCTGTCTTGGTTTCTGCCTGGCTGGCGCTTGCCGGCGTTTCCCTCCACGCGCAGGAAACCTCGGGCGGAATGCCCCTCAAGTTCTCGCTGACCTTTTCCGCCACTGACTCGATCCTGGTCCTGGCCGCCACGTTCATCGAGCCGGGATCGGCGCGGTTCATCGTCGATTCCACGCTCGAGTTCCAAAAGGGACGCGACTACATCCTCGATCACGGGAAAGGCGTTC
>JAJRXL010000312.1 GCA_024276335.1 Bacteroidota bacterium | reverse complement strand
GAGGGCGCGGCTCACGTTTTTGTACCGGTCGTCAAAAGAACCGGCGCATCCGACCCAGAAGAGGTAATCGACGTTCTCCGCGGAACCAAGGTCGGCTAACGTCGGAATATCGAGACCATCAGCCCATTTGCCGCGGTCTTCGGGACTGAACTGCCAGGGTGCAAAGTTGTTTTCCAGGTTGCGGTACAACAGTTGCAATTCCGGCGGGAATGCCGATTCCGTCAGCACCAGGTATCGTCTCATGTCGATGATGTCGGTTACATGGTCGATCATCACGGGACATTCCTGGACGCAGGCAAGACAAGTCGTGCATGACCAGAGTTCGTCGGGAGTGATGTAATCACCGAGCAGTTGTTTTTCGAGTACCGGGCCTTGTTCCTGGCCCGCGAGGATCACCGGCGCTTTTTCTTCCAGCCGGTAGCGCATGTCCACCAGGATTTTTTTCGGTGACAAGACTTTACCCGTGGTGGCGGCGGGGCAGGCTGCAGTGCAACGACCGCATTCCGTGCACGTCAGGCTGTCCAGGAGTTGTTTCCATGTGAAGTCCTCAACGTCGGAATTCCCGAATTTCTCGGCGGTTTCATCCTCGAGGTCGAGAGGGGGGAGAGCACCGCGAGGAGTAATGCCCGCGTTGCTCAAGTACACGTTCGGAATCGAGGAAAGGACATGGAAATGCTTGGAGTAGGGAAGATAATTGAGGAATCCAAGTATGAGGACGATGTGAGTCCACCAGGCCACCTCGAAAATCATATTAAGACAACCCCGGTCACATCCGGACAGCATCCAGGCCAGGGCCGTGCTGACAGGTCGCCAATCGGCGGCGAATTCAGCCGACGAGCCGAGGGCAATCTTGCTGGCGTATTGAAAAATCATCGAGACCACGATAAAAAGGATCATGGTCAGGATAAAGGTGGCATCGCGCTGGGAATCCTTGGGGATGTCCTTGACCCGCGGAGGACCGATGACGTGGCGCCGGAAAAGAGCGATCAGGATAGCGCAGAGGACAACGACGCCCGCGACGTCCGCGCACAGCGCGACGATATTGTAAACGATTCCCAGGAAGCTGAATGAGAAATCCGGGAAAAAGCCTTCGATCAGGGATTCCGCAACGACGGTGATCAGCACCAGGAATCCCCAGAAAATTCCGAAATGCAGCAAGCCCGCTGCCGGGTCTCGGAGTATTTTCGACTGCCCGAAGGCAATGGTAAGAACGTTGTCTATTCTCTGTTTGAAGTTTCCGGATCGATCCTCGGGTTTCCCGATGCGCAAGTAGCGCACGAACCGACGGATGTTGTAAGCGAAGAAACCGGTGGCGGAAAGAAGAACGAAAAAAAAGATGATTGATTTCAGATGCATGACGAGGTGTTTACTTGTGGAAAGCTCAGGTTGAAAAAGTCTGTCGGTTGGACAGCGCCGGCCATGTATGAACGTACATGAATTACGGAAACGCGGGGTCTCAACGTGTGCGGAACCTCCGTGTCTGTCTCTTTAAAATACTTAATCATCCTAAATTGCCCTAATGGAAAATCTTGTTGCACAATATTGATTGAACCCCTAACTTTAATACTCGACCGTTCATGTCCCGATGTGCCGGAGAAAGGGACATGTAAAAAGGTGTCAGGATAAAGAGCGAGACGTATAGCGCCACAGCTACAAATCCACAATCTTCAAACACTATTCGAATAACACGACCTGTTGTACTGCTCTCTGTGTATTGGTATGCCCTGTAGTTCGCTCTTTTCCGATTCGAGAACGGAATGGATGATCACACCGAGGCCTGCCGGAGATCTATTCGTCATGTTTCGAGAAATGCAGTACTATCCAGTATGAACAAACAGAAATCCTTCAAAACCGCCTCCTCCTGTTGGAAAGGGATCTGTGTCATGATGGTCGCCGTGCTGCTCGTCTCGGGCTGCGCCAACCTGGAGCCGGTACCGCGGTTTCGGAGTGTGACCAAGACATTTTCCGCGCGACAGCTTCCGCAGCGGCTCGTGACCTCTTCCGATCTTCTTGATCCTACCAGTATCGCGCACTACTCGATCCTCAAGGAAAGGGACCTGGAAGACCGTCACACGCGGTCTTTTCATGCCGAGCTTGCCCTGACCGGAGAAAACGCGGGGACGCCGCAGAAGGAATTCCAGGATGAAATCGGGCTGGACGGAGAGGAATTGCTCGATCAGTTCGAATACACACAGTACTATGAAGGAGACCTTCCTACCGATGATATTTCGGTCGGGGATTTCCTCGCCTCCGATGCCTATAGCAACATAATATTGAATCCCAGCGAGGAGCGTGACGAAGTGGACCGCTCGACCTTGATGCAGGAAATCGTCAATCTCCTCGGCGTGCGCTATCGGTACGGCGGCACCGATGCTATCCGGGGTCTCGATTGCAGCGCGTTTACGGGCACCGTCTATTCACGTGTGTTCGGAATTCGGTTACCGCGCACCTCGCGCGCGCAATTCACGATTGGCACGAAAGTACCGCGTGACGAGCTGGCAATAGGCGACCTTGTGTTTTTCAAGACAATGCGCGGCAGAAGCCCCGTCTCCCATGTCGGTATTTATATCGGGAACAACTATTTCGCCCATGCTTCGCGAAAGCGCGGGGTTACCGTTACGTCCCTGAAAAAAGCGTACTACGCCCGGACGTACGTCAGTTCGCGGCGTATCATCCCCGAGCAACACGCGGAACTATTGAATTAGATATCTCTCGCGACAAGTTGAAAAAAAACCGGCTCGAGGCCGGTTTTTTCATATTTGCTTTCCTGAGTCATACCGTCCTTTTATTGTGCCCGGAACTCCCGGTCGATGATATTGATCTCACCGGGATACGTGATGGGCCCGAATTTCGTGTTGATGGTTGGACGGGCGCGAAGCGTGATTTTCGCGGGTGAACCTTTTACTCCACCCAGGGCCAACGCGAGATTGACCAGTGTCTCATAACTGTCGTTCTTGAAAAACTCCAGCAAGTCGAGTTCCATTCGAAGAGGAATAAGCACTTGTTGTCCCGTCCCCGGGATCGTGACGGGCTTTTCAATGTCGCCTTTGATCGTGGTCTGATTATCCAGGATCAGGGTCCAGGCAAAGCCGGTGAGCGTGGCGGAAGTCCTTTTTGAACCGCCGGTGCCGTCGTTGGGATTGACAGCAGCAACATTGAGGATAAAGCTCGCAGGCAGTTTACCCTTGACGAAGTTTCCCGCCAGCAAGGCACCGTCGGCAATGGAGATATCGGAAAGAGATGCCTTGTTGTGCAAAGGAATTCCCGCGAGGGTGAAATCCGTAACGCTGTCGAGCTTGAATTTACAACGGGAAAGGTTGGTGAGGGCGCTCTCGATATCCTTGAGCGTCGTGCAGGAACTCACACCGAGAGCGAGTGCGATAATGAAAAAAAGCCGGGAGCAATAATTTCGTAACATTGTTAATCTCCGAAAAAAAGCCTGTCGGCAACACGTGGATGTAATTCTCAAAAACCGTGGTTCACGGATACATCCTGGGGTTCGTATCAATTCTTCGTAACGATTTGTCTCAATGCCGGAAGGGAATCGACCACTTCCTGGCAAACGGCGTAGGCGACCTCGAGCGCGGAGATGTCAATATTGCGCATCGTGTCGCTCTTCGTATGAATCGCGCGCGCGACCGGCCCGAGATTGACCGAAGTTAATGACACGGCCTCATAGCCGTGTAAATTCATAGGCACGTGGGACATGCTCGTTTCCACGTTTTGCCACGCTTCTTTGATTTCGATACCGAACCGCTTACCGATTTCCACGATGAGTTGCGTCAGGAGCCGGTTCTTTTTCATGGGGGGGATAGCGGTTTGGTTCATGATATAGAGTCTCTCGTCCGTGCCTAGGCTGTCGAGATTGATGATGATCGTGCGCGTGGATGGAAAGCGTTCCCGGAACAGCTCGTCTTTCATGAGGGAAACCGTGCCGCTGTGTTCGGCTTCCTCGGCTCCCAGGAGAACGAACCCCAGGTTTACTGGGCACATCTGTTGCGCGTAGGATTGTGCCAGCTCGAGCAATATCCCCACGCCCGATGCATTGTCCACCGCGCCCGGCGAGGTGTTCTTCGTAATATTCAAAACCAGGATCAGACCGATCAGGCAGACGAATCCCGTCGGCAGGATCATGGCTTCCACGGGCCACGTGAAAACCACGCTGATCGGAAAGATGGCGATCGTTGCCCACGTCGCACCCCAGAAGATGTGGACGAGCCAGGTAAACCAGAACCGGGAAAGGAGTTGGGATTTCGAGTCGTAATGTGCGGTGAACACTACGTTCAGGTACTTGCTCGTGACCGGATGAATTGCGATGAAATTCCGGCTTTTAATCGCCCCGAAGGACATAAACGAGTACGTGCCTTCGCGGATGTGACTCCACCGCGAAGTTCCGAGCAGTAACAACCCGCTGAGGAAAGCCAGTTCCACGCCGAGGATGGGAATACTTCGCATGACAACGAGAGCGGAAAGGATGAGCAGCACCACACTCGCAACGATAAGGCGCGGCAACAAGTCGAAAGGGAACAAGGACGTCCGAACCTGGCGTTCACGAATATCGTAGCCCGCTCCGTATAACTGCGTGCGAAGGTATTGTTGAACCTTGTTCTCACCGGCGCTGCCGGCAAATCGAGGCACGGCAATGTTATTGATATGGTCTAAAATCCGGTGCCCGATTCGTGTTCGAGTGGTTGTGTGCAAAACACCGCGTCGAAATGTTGTTACAACAGTTCTCTCCGGAATATACGATGCATGTCCTGTTCCTGCAATGACGAGTTACCGGGGGATGGAAACAGCCCGCCGCCCCCCGGGAAAATATCCGGATACGCCGGTCGAGAAACTTGACATTCAATTCAATGCTCTATACCTTTATGATTCGGCATATGGACAGGTAGCTCAGTTGGTAGAGCAATGGACTGAAAATCCATGTGTCGGCGGTTCGATTCCGTCCCTGTCCACACCGCGGTGATGAGTCACTGCCATCGGAGCTGACAAGAGGGGCGATTGTCCGTGGGATGATCTCCCCTTCTTCATGTTCATTTGAGAAAATCGATCGATACCATGAATATTCTTACCAGTGATCCGGAACGCCAACCCGTCGTTGTAGCGGCGCTACGCACGCCCATCGGCAGGTATGGCGGCGCGCTCAAAGATGTTCGCCCCGACGACATGGTCGCCCATGTTCTGTGGACGCTCGCTGAAAACCTGTCGCTCGACACCGCTCTCATCGATGAAGTCATCGTCGGTTGTGCGAACCAGGCGGGCGAAGACAACCGCAACGTAGCGCGCATGGCTACGCTCCTGGCCGGATTTCCTGTTTCGGTGCCTGCCATTACGGTGAACCGCTTATGTGCATCAAGCCTTACGGCCATCGTGCAGGCTGCCTACCAGGTCCGGTGCCACGAGGCGGATGTCGTCTTCGTGGGCGGAGTGGAAAGCATGTCGCGGGCACCGTACTCCTTGCCCAAACATACGGGAGACCGTGTTCCTTTTGGCAACCTGGTGGCGTACGATACCGCCCTGGGCTGGAGATATCCGAATCCCCGGCTGGAAGCACAGTTCCCTTTAGAGTCCATGGGGGAAACGGCGGAAAACCTGTATGAGAAGTTCGCCATCAGTCGTGAAGACCAGGACCGGTTTGCCTTGGAAAGCCACCGGAAGGCGGTCGAAGCCCGCGATTCGGGGATATTCGACGAGGAAATCATTCCCGTGGTCATTCCCCGTCGCAAGGATGATCCGGTGACCGTGGCGCGCGACGAGCAACCACGCGCAGACACGACCATCGAAAAGTTGGCGAAGTTAAAACCGGCCTTTCGGAAAAACGGTACCGTGACGGCGGGAAATTCCTCTTCGTTAAATGACGGCGCAGCGGGTGTGGTTGTCATGTCTGCGGCGAAAGCCCGCGAACTGAATTGTTCACCGCTGGCGCGAATTGTGAGTTCCGGGACGGCCGGGGTCGATCCTCGTACCATGGGCATCGGGCCGGTGCCGGCCACGAACCTGGCGTTGCAACGGGCGGGTGGGACCTTGGAGCACGTCCAGGCGGTGGAATTGAACGAAGCCTTTGCCGTACAAAGCCTTGCCGTCATCCGCGAACTGGGCCTACCCATGGAAAAAGTAAATCCGCACGGTGGTGCCATCGCACTCGGTCATCCCCTGGGATGCAGTGGTGCGCGAATCGCCACGACGCTTCTTCACCATATGAGACGGACGGAAAAAACCCTGGGTCTGGCCACCATGTGTGTAGGGGTGGGGCAAGGGGTAGCTGTCATATTTGAGTGCATATGAAATGAACGCGTCGCCGTCACTCCATCAACAAGTGATTACCGGACACGGTTGGAATGGTATGATTTCTTATAACACAACGGGACAAGACTCATGCGACCATTTATTATAGCCGGTAACTGGAAAATGAACACGACGCTGAGCGATGCCGTGGTATTGGCGCGCGCGATTCGCGGGGGCTTGGACGACATGCCGACGGATCGCGTTCGTGTGATTGTTTGTCCTCCTTTTGTTTCGCTCAGCAGCGTTCATGAAATTATTCGGGATTCCGGTATTGCTTTAGGAGCGCAGAACGTGCACGAGCGTGACCGGGGCGCATACACTGGTGAAATTAGTGCCGCGATGCTTGGCTCCGTAGGGTGCGAATACGTTATCATCGGGCACTCCGAGCGCCGGAAGTATTTCGGTGAAACGGATGTACAGGTTAACGCTAAAGTCAAAAAAGCGTTGGAAAACGAATTGCGACCAATCGTGTGCGTGGGCGAATCGTTGGATGAGCGGGAGCGCGGCATTACCGTGGATGTTGTTTCCAGGCAGGTGCGTGGCGCGTTCGACGGGGTCGAAGCTCATAACTTTCAGAAGTGTATCATTGCTTATGAACCGGTATGGGCAATTGGAACGGGAAAGACTGCCACGCCGCAACAGGCGCAGGAGGTGCACAAAGTCATTCGCGGCCTTGTACGCGATGCGGCAGGCAATGAGATCGCGGAACGGTTCGTCATCCAGTACGGCGGAAGCATGAAGCCGGAGAATGCCGGGGATCTGCTCGGGCAGCCGGATGTCGATGGTGGGTTGATTGGAGGAGCGAGCCTCAACGCCGATTCTTTTCTTGCCATTGTTCAAGCCGCTGAATCCACCGGGCGGAACGGGTGATGGTTATTTCCTTGATTTTCCCTAAATGATACTCTAATTTTCATCTACTATATCTGTTTGCACAAAACGAGATCGCGGGCATTGCAAAAACGCAAGAAACAATCATCCGAGGATAAAGCCGAGCAACAACACCTGTTGGAACGGGGAAATATTCCCCGCCACATCGCGATCATCATGGATGGAAATGGACGGTGGGCGAAAAAGCACGGCTTGAATCGCATTAACGGCCACCGCCAAGGCGTGAACTCGGTACGGGATATCGTGGAAGTGTGCGGGCAGCTTGGTGTGTCCTATCTAACGTTGTACACGTTTTCCACGGAGAACTGGCGCCGCCCCGCCGACGAGGTTTCCATGTTGATGCGCTTGCTCCTGAAAGCTTTACGCGATGAAACCGACGCCTTGTACGAGAACAACGTCCGCCTCCTCACGATCGGTGATACGGATAGTTTACCCGAGAAAGTCCGGAGCGAGTTGTGCGAATCTGTTGAGAAAACGGCATCCAACACCGGCCTCACGTTGATTCTTGCACTGAGTTACAGCGGCCGGTGGGACTTAACCCAGGCCATGCGGAAGATCGCGCGCAAGGTCCAGGAGGGTGAGCTGACATGGAACGAAGTCAATGAGTCTGTCATCGAGAATCATCTCTCCACCGCGGGCATCCCCGATCCCGATCTTCTCATTCGCACTAGCGGGGAAATGCGTGTCAGCAATTTCCTGCTTTGGCAGTTGGCTTACACCGAGTTTTTCGTGGTATCGAATTACTGGCCGGAGTTTCGGCGAAAGGCGCTGTACGACGCCATCCGAGCTTTCCAGCGGAGGGAACGTCGTTTCGGAATGGTGAGTGAACAGTTGCAAACCTCTTCTTCTTCAAAATCATCCCTGTTACGAAGCGCTATTGATGCTTTTACGAGTCTGTAAGCCTGTCGGCGTTGCCTTGCTGTGTGTTCTGTTCGTGGGCAACGTGATCGCCCAGGAAGCGGGTCCGAAAACCTACCGCATTCTCGGATTATCGGTGGAAGGACACATTACCTCCGACCCGGCGATGATCATTCCCACTTCCGGTCTCCACATTGGTGAGCAAATCACGCTGCCTGGCGACCAAACCCAGAAAGCCATCACCAGGCTCTGGACCCTAAAGATCTTCAGTGATGTGCAAATCGTTGTTTCCAAAGAAACCCCCGATGGCATCTACCTGACAATCCGGGTAAAAGAATATCCGCGACTGGAATCGGTCATCGTGACCGGGAACGATGAATTGAGCGAAGAAGATGTGCGCTCAAAAGTCAGCCTGATTCGCGGGCAGATCATCCGGCCGCAGATTTTGAGCAAGATCGTGCGCGCACTGAAAAAAGAATACCAGGAAAAAGGCTATCTCCTGGCGGAAATCCATCCCGAAATTGTTCCGGTTGAAAAAAGCCGCAACCGGGCAAACCTGGTCATCAACATCGATGAAGGGCCGGAAGTCGAGATCGCTTCGATTACGTTTTCCGGCAACCATGCTTTTGACGATGACGAGTTACGCTCGGCGATGGAAGAGACCGATCAGAAAAAATGGTGGAAATTCTGGGGGAGCGCGCGTTTCGATCGCCAGGCGTTCAAGAAAGACAAGCAATTGATTATCGACTTCTACCGTCAACATGGTTACCGCGATGCGGAAATCCTTTCGGACTCTATCTGGTACGATACGTCCGGGGAAAACATGTACATCAACATCCGGGTCAGCGAAGGACCGCAGTATTTTGTGCGAAATATTATCTGGCAGGGGAACTCGGTATACAGCGATTCCGTCCTGGTGGAACGTCTCGGGTTCGAGGCGGGGGACGTGTACGATAAGAAAACGTTTGATGCGAACCTGCGGGGTAACCAGGAACAGACCGATGTCGCTTCCCTCTATCTTAATAACGGCTATTTGGGATTCAACGCGGAAGTGGAAGAGCGTCGCGTCGCCGCCGACAGCCTCGACCTTGTCATCTCCATACGGGAAGCGCATCAATTTCGCATCGGACACGTGTATTTGAAAGGGAATAACAAGACGCGCGACAAGGTCATCCGCCGCATCTTGTATACCAGGCCGGGAGACTATTTCAGTCGCGCAGCCATTATCCGGAGTATTCGCGAGTTGGCCACGTTGAATTATTTCAACCCGGAAACCATCAGTCCGGAACCGCGGCCCGTCAACGATTCCACGGTCGATATCGTGTACAAGCTGGAGGAACGATCGAGCGACACCTTCAATGCCTCGGTGGGATACAGCGGGACGTATGGCGTGACGGGTGCGATAGGGCTCACGTTCAACAATTTTGACATCACCGCGCCTTTTACGGGGGGAGGCGGGCAGGTGTTGAATCTGGATTGGCAGTTCGGCGAGGCCAGTCGATTCCGGATCTTTTCGATCAATTTTACCGAGCCCTGGTTCATGGATACACCCACGTCGCTCGGGTTTTCCGTTTTCGATGAGCGTCAGCAGTATTACTACGACCTTCGTCGTACGGGAATTTCCGGTAACATCGGGCGGCGGTTCCGCTGGCCGGATGATTACTTCCGCGGCGACTGGTTCGTCCGGTTTCTTCAGTACGACGTCAGGAACGGGGGCATTCTGTACGATACCGGGATCCGCTCCGAAGTCAGTATAACCCAGGTGATTTCCCGCAACAGCCTGGACAGCCCGATCTTTCCATCACGCGGCACCCGGTTTTCCCTTACAACAACCATCAGCGGTGGTATTCTGCCGGGTGAAACGGATTATCAGAAGCACAATTTAAGCTTGGATTGGTTTACCCCCCTGCTGAAAATCAAGGAACAGAGCCGCTTGACGTTATATACGGGCGCTGAATTCGGACTCCTGAAAGGATTCTCCGACGATTCCTACATCCCGCCCATCGAGTATTACTTCATGGGCGGAAATGGATTGCAAATCCAGACGCTGCCCCTGCGCGGGTACGAGGATCGGAGCATTGGACCCCGTGAGCGAGGTATCGTGCGTGGCGGCACGGTGTTCTCCCGTTATGTCATGGAACTGCGCTTTGCCGTGACGCTCAACCCGATGCCGATTTATGTCCTGGCCTTTGCCGAAGGAGGCAACACGTGGCTCGATCTCCAGCACGCCGATCCGTTTGACTTAAAGAAAAGCGCCGGCTTCGGTGCCCGGATCCTTATCATGGGTGTAGGCCTTATTGGATTTGACTACGGGTACGGTTTTGACGATGTTGATCCATTGGATGGAAAACCTGACGGATGGCATTTTCATTTCCAATTCGGTCGGGGATTCTGACACCCGTGAAACATTTTACGTAAAGATTTGTAAAAACCGCTAACATTCAATAATTAACAAGCAGAGGTAACCGTGCACGTGCGAAATGCAATCCTAGTAATTCCGGCTCTTCTCCTTGTCTCCGCTCTCGCACAAGCACAATCCGTGAGAATCGGATACGTCGATTCTCAGAAAATATTCGACGGGATGCCGGAGGCGCAGAAGGCCCAGGAAAAAATGGAAAAGCTTATCAGTTCCTGGCAGGCGGAGCTCGATAAAATGCAGAAAGAATTCCAGGAAAAGTACCAGGACTTTCAGGCCAAACAGGGCATGATGACCGACGAAGCCAAGCAGAAAGCTCAACAGGAGCTCGTGGATCTTGACCGGAATATCCAGAAGTTCCGGAACGAGAAATTCGGCCAGGATGGAGAGGCGGTGCGTGAGCGGCAAAAAGTGCTAAAACCGTTGCAAGAAATTGTCATGAAGGCGATTGAAAAAGTTGCCCGGGAGGAAAAGTTGAATTTCGTGTTCGACAAGCTACAGGATGCATCGTTGTTGCTTTACGCCGATGAGAAGTTCGACTATACGTTCAAAGTGCTCGACGTGATCAAGCGCGGCAAGTAAATTCCAGGAGATTTCCATGAAACACATTATTACCTCTATTACGGTCTTCCTGTTTTTTCTGGGCGCGGTCGGCGGCACGGGTTTCGCACAGTCGAAGATCGGCTACGTGGATATTGATTACATCCTCAAGAACCTTCCCGAGGCGCAGGAAGCCCAACGCAAGCTCGATCAACTCGTGGATAGCTGGCAAAAGGAATTGAGCAAATTGGAAAAGGAATGGCAGGATAAATTCGAGGATTATGATAAGCGAAAGCTGATCCTTACCGATGCAGGTCGGGCGGCAGCGGAAAAGGAACTCCGGGAACTGGACCAGAAGATACTGACCTTCCGGGACCAGAAATTCGGGCAGAACGGGGAGTTGTTCAAGAAGGAGGACGAACTGATGAAACCCATCCAGGACAAGGTCTTTGCCATGGTTGATGAGATTGCCAAGGCGGAGGACTACGATTACGTCCTGGATAAAAGCGGCGGAGTTATCATCCTGTACGCCAAAGACAAGTACGACCTGACCCAAAAGGTTCTGGACAGGTTATTAAAGAAATAACATGACAACCATGGAAACCATCACAGCATCACAGCTTGCTGAAATCGTCGGAGGGACAGTTGAAGGCGATCCGTCGGCCGTCGTTCACCGTCTGGCAAAGATCGAGGAAGCCGGTCCGGGCGAATGCACCTTTGTGGCCAATCCGAAATACGAAAAATACATTGCCACAACCGGAGCGTCGGTCATCATCCTCTCGGAATCCGCATCTTGCGCGCGTGATGATATTACGATTATTCGGGCGCAAGACGCTTACCTGGCGTTCGTGAAAAGCCTGAAGTTCTTCTATACTCCTCCGCAATGGCTGAGGCCGGGCGTTTCCGATACCGCGATACTTGCCGCTGGTGTTTTCATCGGGGAGGGAACCTGGATTGGCGAACACGTGGTGGTGGGAGAAAACACCCGTGTCGGAAGGAATTGCCGTATCGGGCATGGTGTGGTTATCGGACCGGATGTTACGCTTGGTGATGATACCGTCCTCTATCCCAACGTCACAGTTCTTTCAGGTTGCCAGCTTGGCGCGCGGGTAACGATTCATTCGGGCACCGTGATCGGAAGTGATGGATTTGGTTTCGTGCCCGTCGGCGACCGGTTCGAAAAAATTCCCCAGACGGGTATCGTGGTTATCGAAGATGACGTGGAAATCGGTGCGAACTGCGCCATCGATCGTGCGACTCTCGGCGAAACCATTATCCGGGAAGGCGCCAAGCTCGATAATCTCATCCAGGTGGCGCACAACGTGGAAATCGGACGTGATACCGTCGTGGCGGGACAGTCGGGATTTTCCGGGAGCACAAAAGTCGGTCAGCACGTCGTCATCGCCGGGCAGGTCGGCGTTGCCGGGCACCTGGAGATCGCGGATCACGTGACCATAGCGGCACAATCCGGTGTGTCGAAATCGCTTACCCAGTCGGGCAAAACATATTGGGGCTCGCCCGCAAAGGAGCATCACCAGGCACTGCGCCTGGAAGGGGCCATCCGCCAACTGCCGGAGCTTATCAAGAAGATCCGTGAACTGGAGGAAAAAATCGAAGCCCTCGAATCCTCCGGTATCACTATCTGACTCACCTTTCCCTCGTCTGCCCGTGGGGCGTTAGGCAAGACCGCGGGCCAGAACTTCCTTCAAGTATTTGCCGGTATAGCTTTGCGCGGATTTTGCAACTTCTTCCGGCGTGCCTTCCGCCACGATCTCGCCGCCGTGTTCGCCACCTTCCGGTCCCAGGTCGATGATGTGGTCGGCGCACTTGATGATTTCAAGATTGTGTTCGATGATGATGATGGAATGCCCGTTTTCGATGAGGGCCCCGAAGCACTTCAGCAGCACCGCGATGTCTTCGAAGTGCAGGCCCGTCGTCGGTTCGTCGAAAAGGAAGAGGATGTGCTCCCGGCGGTTGTTGCTCATGTGCAAGGCGAGCTTGAGGCGCTGGGCTTCTCCACCGGACAGGGTTGTCGCCGGTTGCCCCAGCTTGATGTACCCCAGCCCCACGTCGCTCAGAACCCGGAGTTTGGCGGCGATGCGCGGCACCCCGGAAAAGAACTCCAGTGCTTCTTCCACCGTCATGTCCAGGATATCGACGATATTTTTCCCCTGGTACCGGACCTCGCGTATTTCCTTCTTGTAGCGTGTTCCCTTGCAATCCTCGCACTGTAGGTAGAGATCGGCGAGAAACTGCATCTCGACTTTGATGTACCCTTCGCCTTCGCAGGTCTCGCAGCGACCGCCGGGGACGTTGAACGAGAAGAACCCGGGACTGAAACCGTGAATGCGGGAAGCGGGGGTAGAAGCGAACACGTCGCGGATGGCATCGAAAGCCTTGATGTACGTGACGG
This sequence comes from Bacteroidota bacterium, assembly GCA_024276335.1. GTDB lineage: Bacteria > Bacteroidota > Ignavibacteria > SZUA-365 > JAADGX01 > JAADGX01. Next base: position 5,224 of record JAJRXL010000312.1, on the reverse strand, counting down.
GATTCGACCTGGGACTCCTGCCGATAGGGGACTGGTCGATCATCTCGACTCCCGCCAGGGTCTTCGTTCCTGTGAATCCCTCGAATGCTCCCACCTCGCCGTCGTGCATGCCGGTGAGCTGTTTCTTCAGCCCGGAGTACAAGATGTCGTGCACCAGCGTGCTCTTCCCCGAGCCGCTCACGCCGGTGATGCATACGAAGCGTCGCAAGGGGATGGCGACATCCATACCCTTGAGGTTGTGCTGCGTGGGTGCTTTGACGACCAGGGTTCCCCCGCGGCCTTTTCGGCGGCGTGGAGGGACGGGAATCGTTTTCCTTCCCGAGAGATACTGGCCGGTCAGGGATTTCTTGACCGAGCCGAGCCGGTCGGGTTCGGTTACGGCCAGCACTTCGCCACCGTGGACACCCGCTCGTGGCCCCAGGTCCACCACGATGTCCGCGGCCTTGATCATGTCGGGATCATGTTCCACGACAATGACAGTGTTCCCGGAGTTTCGCAGCTTCTGGAGTAACGAAATCAGCCGCTTGTTGTCGCGCGGGTGCAGGCCGATGCTGGGTTCGTCGAGGACGTACAGGGCGCCGACAAGCGAAGACCCGAGGCTGGTGGCGAGGTTGATGCGTTGCGTTTCGCCCCCGGACAGGGTGTGAGCGAGACGATCCAGCGTGAGATATCCCAAGCCGACTTCGTCCAGGAATTGCAAGCGACTACGTATTTCCTTCAGGATGCGATCCGCGATTGCCTGCTCGTAATCGGTCAGCGCGAGCTCGTCGAAAAACCGGCGGGTCGTCGAGATAGGCATGCACACGATGTCGTAGATATTCTTGCCGTTGATCTTAATAGCGAGAGTTTCCGGCCGCAATCGGGAACCACCGCAATCGTGACACCTCGTGTAGCCGCGATAGCGGGCGTGAAGGATACGGTAGTGCATTTTGTAGGATTTCTTTTCCACCATGGCGAAAAATCCCTTGATACCGAGAAAACCGCGGCAACCGTTGTACACGAAGTCCTTCTCACGCTGGGATAATTGCGCGTACGGAATGTCGAGGTTAACGTCGTGCTCGGGCGCGACGCGGATCAAGTTCAGGAGGTGTTTCTTGTGTGCCGGTGAGTTCCAGGGCTGTACCGCACCTTCCCGGAGCGACTTGCTTGGGTTCGGAACAATAAGATCCATGTCCAGTCCGATTGTCCTGCCGAATCCCTGGCAAGTCGGGCACGCACCGATGGGATTGTTGAACGAGAACAGCTTGGGATCGGGTTCCGGGTACACGGTGTGACAGGCGGTACACTCGAACGCGGCGCTGAATTTCCATCCCTCGCCCTTTTCCACGAGATACACGAAGACGTTTCCACCGCCTTCGTGAAACGCGGTCTGGAGCGAATCGGCAAGACGGGCAGTATCCATTTCCGGTTTCCACATGAGCCGGTCAACAACGACGCGTACGTCTTCCTTGTTACACTGGATGCCCTCCGGGTCGTCCAATTCATAGAGTTCACCGTTGACCAGGACACGGGCGAATCCCTGCTCGCGAATGTTTTCCAGCTCGGCCCGGAGGCTCTGGCCTTCGTGTTCCAGCAGGGGAAAGGTTACGTAGAGCCGTGTGCGGTCGGGAAGAGTGCGGAGCCTGTCGAGCGCTGTTCGCACGGAATCGCGTTGCACGAGATTCCCGTCGTTGAGGCAATAGGTTTTGCCGATCCGTCCGTAGAGGAGGCGGAGGTAATCATAGATTTCCGTGGTTGTTCCGACGGTGGAGCGCGGATTTCGGGCGATGGTTTTCTGCTCGATGGCGATGGCCGGGGAGATGCCCTGTATGTAATCCACGTCGGGTTTGTCCATGCGTTCCAGGAATTGGCGTGCATAGGCGGAAAGGCTTTCCACGTACCGACGCTGGCCTTCCGCGTAAATGGTATCGAATGCCAGGCTGGATTTCCCGGAACCGCTGACGCCCGTGATGACGATGAGCCGGTACCGCGGTAACTCGAGCGAGATATTTTTGAGCATATTCACCCGCGCCCCGCGGATGATGATATGGGTCCGGGGGGAAACCGCGGAACGTTTCCGACGCGTTTTTCCGGATGTTCGCACGGGCTCAGGCATGGGGTGCTTTTCGCTTTGATTGTGGTTGCGTGAGCTCGCGCCGGAGAAAGTCCGCCGTGTAGCTTTTCTTTGATTTGAGAATCGCTTCCGGTGTTCCCTGGGCCACGATGTACCCCCCATCATCGCCCCCTTCCGGTCCAAGATCCACGATCCAGTCTGCGCACTTGATCACTTCGAGATTGTGTTCGATGACGATAACGGTGTTGCCGCGGTCCACCAGGCGGTTCAAGACACCGAGCAGCATGCGGACATCCTCGAAGTGCAGGCCCGTGGTGGGCTCGTCGAGAATGTACACGGTCTTCCCGGTGCTGATCTTGGAAAGTTCGGTGGCCAGCTTCACGCGCTGGGCTTCTCCGCCGGAGAGGGTCGTCGCACGCTGGCCCAGGCGGATGTATCCGAGCCCCACGTCGTATAGCGTATCCAGCTTTCGCTTAATGGGATGAATTTCGCTGAACAATTCCCGCGCTTCCTCGACGGTCATATTGAGAACATCGTTGATGGATTTTCCCCGGAAATGCACGGCCAGGGTTTCCCGGTCGTAGCGACGCCCATTGCAGACATCGCAAACCACGTACACGTCGGGCAGGAAGTTCATCTCGATCTTCCTGACTCCGTCGCCCTTGCAGGCGTCGCAGGAACCTTCGCTCACGTTGAAACTGAATCGACCGGGTTTGTAACCCCGAATCTTCGATTCGGGAAGGTTGGCAAAGAGGTCTCGTATGTGCGTGAACACGCCGGTGTACGTTGCGGGATTCGAGCGGGGTGTTCTTCCGATTGGCGTCTGGTCAATGTCGATGACCTTGTCCACGTGTTCCAGGCCATGGATCGTGCGGTGCGGAAGGGGTACGGCTTTCATGTGCATGAGGCGCTTGCCGAGGGCACGGTACAGTGTCTCGTTGATAAGCGAGGATTTCCCCGAACCGCTGACCCCTGTGATGCACGTGAATGTCCCGAGGGGTATGGAAAGCGTAATGTCTTTCAGGTTGTTTCCCTTTGCGCCTTCCAGTACCAGTGCGTACCCGTTTCCCGTTCGCCGTTGCCGTGGAGGTTCGATCCGTCTCTTGCCGGAGATGTATTGCGCCGTCAGCGATCCGTTCAGCGTGTACGGCGGTTTGCCGACGGTTTTTTCCTGGTGTGCATTCCTTCGAAGGAATTGCCTGGGAGTTCCGGTCTTGATCATGTGCCCTCCGTGTTCCCCGGCTCCGGGGCCGAGGTCGATAATGTAATCGGCGTTGGTGATCATGTCGCGGTCATGTTCCACCACGATTACGGTATTTCCCAGGTCGCGCAAGTCTTTCAGGGACTGGATGAGCCGGTGGTTATCGCGTTGATGCAACCCGATGGAAGGTTCGTCGAGAATGTACATCACGCCGACGAGTTGGGTGCCGATCTGGGTGGCGAGCCGGATGCGCTGGGCTTCGCCGCCGCTCAGCGACCGCGCCGACCGATCGAGGGTAAGGTAGCCGAGGCCTACGTCGAGCAGGAACGTGAGGCGCGAGCGAATCTCCTTGAGAATTTGTTCGCCGATGAGTTGCTCTCTACCGGTCAACTCCAGCGTGGTGAAAGAAGCGTGCGCATCGAGAACGGACATGCGGGCAACGTCGGCGATACTTTTTTCGTGGAATCGCACGGCCAGGCTTTCCTCGCGCAGTCTTCCGCCGCGGCATGCTTCGCAGGGCAGGGTGTTCATGAAGGATTCCGCCCATTCGCGGATACCGCTCGAGGTTGTGGTTTCGTAATAATGCTGGAGACTGTTGAAAACGCCGCTGACGGTCTGGTGATACGTGACAGACCTGCCGCCGGGGTGCGTGTATACGATCTCGTACTTCTGCTTGCCCGAACCGTAAAGCAGGACGTCGAGCGCTTCTTTCGGGATGTCCTTGATGGGCGTGTCGTAGTCGAATCCATATGCGCGGGCGACCGCCTCCACTTGTGCCCACCACCAATTGGAACGCGGCTTGCCCAGTGGAGCGATACCTTCCCGACGCAAGGTCAGCTCGCGGTCGGGGAGGATGAGATCGAGGTCGAATTCCTTGCGTTCCCCGAGACCGTTGCAGGCGGGACAGGCGCCGAAGGGTGAATTGAACGAGAAGTTGTTGGGAGCGGGGTCGTCGTAACTCGTGCCGTCAACGGGGCAGGCATTCTTTTGGCTGAAAAGCAGGTCTCCCTCGTCCGTTTGGATGATCACGACTCCGTCGCCGGTTTTCAGTCCGATCTCGATGGATTCCGCCAGTCGCGATCGTATTTCCTTCATGATGACGAGACGGTCGATGACAACTTCAATGTTGTGGATACGGTATCGGTTCAATTTCATTCCCGGGGTAATTTCCCGTATTTCACCATCCACGCGCGCGCGGGTAAATCCATCCTTCGCGATTTCTTCGAAGAGCTCGCGGTAGTGTCCCTTCCGCCCCCGTACTACCGGGGCCAGGATGACGATACGGCTTTTCCGGGGCAATGAGAGAATGCGATCGACCATCTGGTCCTGGGTCTGGCGCTGGACGGGAGTGCCGCACTTGTGACAGTGCTGGACCCCGACCCTGGCGAACAGGAGACGCAAGTAATCGTAGATCTCCGTTACCGTGCCCACCGTTGACCGCGGGTTCCTGCTAACGGTTTTCTGCTCGATGGAAATGGCCGGGCTCAGCCCCTCGATTTTGTCCACGTTCGGCCGCTCCATGGGACCAAGAAACTGCCGGGCGTATACGGAAAGGCACTCCACGTAGCGGCGTTGTCCCTCGGCATAGAGTGTATCGAAAGCAAGAGAGGATTTTCCGGAGCCGGAGAGGCCGGTAATGACAACCAGCTTGTCACGCGGGATATCCACGTCGATATTCTTCAGGTTGTGTTCCCGGGCTCCTCGGACCTGGATCCATTCTCCAGGCGAACAGGAATCAGTATATGTTCTTTTTGATGCCAAAATGCGATTGCCTGGTTTCAATAGGTTACATCAAATCATAATACGAAAGCCGAAAGTTTCCGTCAATGATTTTTGATTGCTCGGGATTTGAACATCCGGGTGTTTGCTTGACAGTTCCCGCCAAATGGCAAGTATTGCAATGTTTCGTGTTGCCTGGCACGTAATATCATTGATGGGAAACGGAGTTTTACGTAGGTTTTATACAGCAT
>JAJRXL010000311.1 GCA_024276335.1 Bacteroidota bacterium | reverse complement strand
GGAGCCGAGGATCCTGATCGAGGACCCGGAGAAGTCCTACCACGCCAAACACCGCGTCAGCGAGAACGACATCTTCGACAACATGCTGATCTACGGGGATAACCTGCTGGCGCTCAAGGCGCTGGAGCAGGAGTTCGCGGGCAAGGTCAAGTGTATTTACATCGACCCGCCGTACAACACGGGGTCGGCGTTTGAGCATTACGATGATGGCGTGGAACATTCTCTGTGGCTGTCCATGATGCGGGATCGCCTGGAAATCCTTAGGCACATGTTATCTGCAAGCGGGTCCATATGGATAAACATCGACGAAAATGTAGTATGCGATGAAATATTTGGAAGGCGATCGTTCTTTGCCAATGTGCTCTGGCAAAAGCGAACATCACCTGACGCCAGAATTCATCTTGGCCCCGCACATGACCACATTATGGTCTATGTAAAGGACCGGTACCGAGTACAGTTCAACCGACTTCCTCTATCAGAGGAGCAGGCACGGAACTACCGAAATCCAGACGACGACCCAAAGGGCCCGTGGGTGTCAACAGATTTTACAGCACAGGGTTGGCGACCCAATCAGATGTATAACATCACTACGCCATCTGGTGCTGTGTACGAACCACCGGATGGTAGATGCTGGGCCAATATCGAAGCGGTTTTCCTTGAGCTTCGTAGGCAGGGACGCATTTGGTTCGGTGCCGATGGGTCGGCACGCCCAAGAATCAAAAAGTACTTGTCGGAGAACGAAGGTGTTATGTCCTGGACATGGTGGCCAAACACTGAGGTCGGCCACAATCAAGAAGCAAAGAAAGAGTCGAACCAGCTTTTCGGGGCTTCTGAAGCTTTCGGAACGCCAAAGCCTGAACGCTTGATGAAGCGAGTCATTGAGATCGCCACCAATCCCGGCGACCTCGTCCTCGACTCCTTCCTCGGTTCCGGGACGACCGCGGCGGTGGCCCACAAGATGGGTCGCCGATGGATCGGGATCGAGTTGGGCGAGCACTGCCACACGCATAGTATCCCCCGCCTGAAAAAGGTCATCGACGGCGAGGATCCCGGCGGCATAACCAAGGCCGTGGGCTGGAAGGGCGGCGGCGGGTTCCGCTACTACCGGCTGGGGCCGTCCCTGATCGTGAAAGACGAATGGGGCAACCCGGTCATCAACTCCGAGTTCAACGCCGCAATGCTGGCCGAGGCCATGTGCAAGCTGGAAGGGTTCCAGTACGCGCCCAGCGAGGATGTGTACTGGATTCACGGCAAGAGCACGGAGCGGGATTTCCTCTACGTGACCACGCAGTTCATGAGCAAGGAGATGCTGACGCGCCTGTCCGACGAGGTCGGGCCGGAGCGCAGTTTGCTCATTTGCTGCTCCGCATTCCGCTGCAATCCGGATCAGTTCCCCAACCTGACCATCAAGAAGATACCCAAGGCCGTGCTCAGGAAGTGCGAGTGGGGTCACGACGACTACAGCCTGGAAATCAAGAATCTCCCCAAGGCGCCGCCGGAGCCGCCTGCCTGTGCGTCGCCTGACTGCGAGCGTCCTCGCTCAGGCAGGCACGCAGACTGGGAAGAGCAAAAGGAAGACGCGCCCGCGAAGCCCCGGCGGAAGTTCGGCAAGGGTAAAACGGCCCAGGCGACACTGTTCGACATGAGAGATGACCAATGAATAAACGAAAAACCTCCGGCAATAGCGAAGAGCGTGAAACGAGGGGGGAATTGCTGGTCTATCAGACGGATGACGGGCAAGTGAAGCTTCAAGTCCGGCTTCAGGATGAAACCGTGTGGCTCACCCAGCAGATGATGGCGGAGTTGTTCCAAACAACGGTCCCGAACATCAGCATGCACGTCCGAAACATCTACCAAGAGGGGGAATTGTCCCCGGAATCAACTGTTAAGAAATTCTTAACGGTTCGACGGGAGGGAAAACGTAACGTACGGCGCGAGCTGGATTTCTACAACCTCGACATGATCATTTCCGTGGGCTACCGAATTAAGAGCCTGATTGCCACCCGTTTTCGTATCTGGGCCACTCAGCGTCTGCGGGAGTACATCGTCAAGGGTTTTGTCATGGACGACGAGCGCTTGAAGAATCCTCCGGTGGCAGGTTCCCCTGTCCCCGATTATTTCGACGAGATGCTGGAGCGCATTCGCGACATCCGGGCCAGCGAACGGCGCATGTACTTGCGGGTCAGGGAAATCTTTGCCATGGCTGCGGACTATGAGCCTTCTCATGCGGAGACCACGAAATTTTTCAGCATTATCCAGAACAAGCTCCATTTTGCCGCTACGGGAATGACCGCGGCTGAACTGATCAAAAGCAGGGCGGATCATCTGAAACCTAATATGGGACTCACGACCTGGAAGGCGGGAGAGGTCCGAAAGACCGATGTTACCATCGCCAAGAACTACCTCAAGGAAGAGGAAATCGATGAATTGAACAGGATTGTGGTGATGTGGCTTGATTTCGCCGAGGACCAGGCAAAGCGCCGCAAGCAGGTGTTCATGAAGGACTGGGAGCGGAAACTTGACGAGTTCCTGCGTTTCAATGATCGCAGGGTGCTGCCCGATGCGGGAAAAGTGAGCAAGCAGGATGCCGACGAGCATGCCAAGGCCGAATATGAACAGTTTGAAATGCGGCGACGAGAATACAAGGAGTCACTCGGTGAGGCGGAAACCATCAAGCAACTGGAGCAGGCCGCCAGGGAGTTGAAACAACTCAAAGAGAAGAAAGACCCTTCAGACGAGAAGGGTTCAAGATGAGCATCCAAAACGTCAATGCCATCAGCAACCGCCTGAGCCTGCGTCCTCCGCAGCGGGATTCATTGGAGATTCTGGCCCGCGTGTGCGAGATCATCTCCCTCGAAAAAAACAGCGACACCGCCCAGGCCCTGGAGACGATCAGGACCGAGTTTCCGACCGTCGAGGACTTTGAACGCGATTTCCCTTCCCTTTGCTTCGCCATTGCCACGGGTGTCGGCAAGACGCGGCTGATGGGCGCTTTCATCAGCTACCTGTACTTGAGCGAGGGCATCCGCCACTTCTTCGTGCTCGCGCCGAACCTGACGATCTACAACAAGCTGATCGACGATTTCAAGCCGAACACACCGAAGTACGTGTTCCAGGGCATCGCGGAGTTCGCCGTCAAATCGCCGGAGATCATCACCGGCGATAACTACGAGAGCGGGCGCGGCATTCGTTCTCGCGATCTGTTTGGAGAAAACGAGGTTCACGTCAACATCTTCAACATCTCGAAGATCAACAGCGAGGTGCGCGGCGGCAATGCCCCGCGCATCAAGCGATTGAGCGAATATATCGGGCAGAGCTATTTCGATTACCTCGCCGGATTGGATGACCTGGTGATGTTGATGGATGAATCACACCGCTACCGAGCCAGCGCCGGAGTGCGGGTGATCAACGAGTTGAATCCAATCCTCGGGCTGGAACTGACCGCGACGCCCCAGGTGGAACGGGGCCAGCG
>JAJRXL010000033.1 GCA_024276335.1 Bacteroidota bacterium | reverse complement strand
TGTACATTTCCTTTCCCACGATATCAGTGTCCTCACCGATACCCCGGGCAAATAGGGCTGTTTCCTCAAAGACCGGCGTTCGTATTTCATGGTAATTGAACCGGTGCATGGCCTGTCGAATGGAATGCTCCACAAATTGCCAGCGTTCAGAATCCCCCGGAAGAATGTCCCGAGTTCCTTTTACGGATTTAAATGCCATGGAATGGTAATTCAGAAGTGATGCGGAAGTGCCTGATGCCGGTCTTGTTCACGGACGAATTACACTTCGAGGTAATTCAGTTCCTCTTCCCTGAATGCCTTCAGGATCTCCTGTTCGTTTTTCGCATTCAACAAGCGTTCGCGAAACTCCGGCTTGCTCATCAGTCGTGATATTCTACTTAAGAGTTTGATGTGCGGTCCCACCAGGCTGTCCTTTCCCACGAGCAAGAACAACAGGCGCACCGGTTTGCCGTCCAGCGTTTCATACTCGATGGGGTTCTTCGTTACGGCGAAGGCAGCAACCATTTCCGTGATGGCATCTGTTTTCCCGTGGGGAATGGCAAAGCCATCGCCAACACCGGTTGTCATGATACGCTCGCGCTCAAACACCGCTTCTCGCACTTTCTCGATATCTTTCACCTTGTCGGAATTTTTCACGAGATCAATGATGTTGTTGATGACCTTTTCTTTTGTTTCTCCCTCGAGATTTACTTTTACAAGCGACTCGTTGAGAATACTGCTGATTTTCATAATCTCGTTGCCTTCGAATTCATAAACCGTAATAAGAACGGACAAACTATTTGAAACAGAAAGGTACTAATTCTCTTTCCAGTTTCCAACGTTTTCCGCGTATTCCGCAACCAATTCCCTGGCTTTATCCTGATCGGGCGCTTCCGCGATGATGTGAAACACCGGTTCGGACGAGTCAGGCAAGAGCAAGACCCAGGTCGCCTCATCAAACATGATCTTTATACCGTCCAGGAGGATCCGATTCAACGCTCCGGACGCCTCCATGGCTTTCCTCATGATTCTTCCTTTCAGATCCCACGTGCATGGAATGGATCGTGCGTCTCGATACAGTCGGGGCAACGCAGCCTCGAGGGCGCCGGGCCTTACTCCCACGATGGCGAGCATCTCCAGGATCTTGGCGACGGAAAACATGGCGTCCACCGCGAAATGAAAATCTCTGAAAATAAATCCTCCCCTCGTGCCTCCGACAAACGTCACATCGTCATTGCTGAAAATCGCATCCATCATCCCGGCATGAGTACCCGTGGTACGCAGAACTTCCACGCCGTAGGTTCGGGCGACGAAGTCCACTTCCGACGTGGCATCGATCGGCGCCGCAATTTGCTTTATCTCCCGTCCGCAAATGCGGGCGGACTCCAGATAGAGCTTTGTTACCACTGTCAGGAGACGTTGATCGTAGAGCAAGTTTCCCTTTTCATCGGTCATGAATATTTTCTCCGCGCCGACGTCGAGAAGGAAGCCTGCATCGTAGCGCAGTGATGAGACGATCTCGCCGACCTGCCGATAGTCCTCCCAAAATTCGTCCGGATTCCGGGCCAGATTTTGCATATCAAGGTAAGCGTCGAGCGAAACGACCTGGCATTTGAAATCCCCCAGGATGGCCGGGAAAAGCGTCGAAGAGATGCCGTGCGAGTAATTGATCACGAGACTGAATTTTGCATCCCGAATAGCGGCGCTGTCA
>JAJRXL010000310.1 GCA_024276335.1 Bacteroidota bacterium | reverse complement strand
GCAGAAGCAAGCCTGGAAGATTCGATAGCCTATGCCAAGGAACGGAAGGCCTTTGGCGTACCGATTGCGGAGCACCAGGCAATACAGTTCAAATTGGCCGATATGGCCATGAAATTGGAAGCGGCGACGTTATTGACTTTGAAAGCGGCAGCGCAAAAAGACGCCGGAGAGAATTACATTAAACTGGCGGCGATGGCCAAGGCATACGCCTCGGAAACCGCGGTGCAAAATGCCCTGGAAGCCATCCAGATCCATGGCGGGTACGGATACGTACGTGAATACAAGGTCGAACGTTATTTGCGGGATGCCAAGATCACGGAGATCTATGAAGGGACAAGCGAAATACAACGTATTGTTATTTCGCGCATGATCCTTAAAGACTAAATCATATGTTATCCAAGTAATGTGGAGGTTCTATGAAACGCTTTTTACCGATAGTGATTTTACCGTGCCTCATCGTACCGTTATTAATGCCGGTACACGTTTGTGCCCAGTACAACAAGTCTATTAGCGCTGACCCGATAGGACTCGCTTTCGGTATTTTCAACGCGACATACGAGAACAGGCTTGGAAGCAGCAACAGCTTTACGTTGTTCGGGTCATATTTTACATTCAGCGGCGGAGATTGGGTGGCTTTTGGTTTCGGCGGTTCCTATCGCTGGTACTTGAAAGTAGGTGATGGGAATAAAGCCATTAAAGGCTTGAGCGTGGGTCCGTATGCCTCGGTTGGTTTCTGGCAGTGGAGAGGGTCGAGCTTTTTCAACACGTATTCCGGTGGAACGTCTGTTGCTCTGGGTGGAGAAATTGCTTATAAGTGGATACTTAATGGTTTCGTTATCGAACCCATCTTTCGCCTTGCGTTCAACCTCTCGAAAATTACGGGTCTCGATTACCAGGCCTATGGTCTTGGTGTAAACCTCGGGTATGCCTGGAAATAGAACACGTTTATTTTATAAACGGTCACCATTTTTGGGGGAATTATGAAACCCGTCTTAAATATCGTTGTTATGTGTTTGATTATTTTCCTCTCTTTCGCGGTGCCGTCACGGGCACAGGAGCGCGTCGGTCGCCTTGCTTCGCTGGATTACGGACCCGATGAGGAAAACGTCAAGGAAGATGTGCCATACCTGAACGCAGTATCGATCAACCCCCTGGGATTGATTCACAGTTTCGCATACATACAGTACGAGCAAAAGCTCTCCCACCAGAACAGCTTCACGGCGCGGTTGGATTTTCTCAGTCGTGAAATTGATGACGACCCCAATTCCGCTCTCGGCGTTGGCGGTTCGTATCGTTGGTACTTGTATCCCGGTTACGCTACGGATGGCCTTTTTGCAGGACCAACAGCCGACCTGTTGTTCTGGCAGTGGGAAAGGGGGAAGGAAAACATCAGCGCTACGTTTGTCAATGTCGGCGGAGAACTAGGATTCAAGTGGGCAAAGAACCAGTATTTTGTTGAGCCGGTGTTTGTGCTCCAGTTCAGTTTTGGCAAAGCGGAAGCGGAGAACGGCATCGCCAACAATTACGGTGATGGTTTCGAGCCGGCGCTGCGGATTAATTTTGGTTTGAAATGGTGACCGCGTAAAACTATTTCGATTCGCTCTTTCGGCGACGGAGCTGAAGGTTATGCCCGTTGTTCCCGGATGAATGCTTCCCGCATGGGTGCAGGTGTCCGGGCTTTTCTATGGCTGGTCCTTAAAGCGCTTTAGCACATCAAGTGTATATTCGATGTCATACTCCGTGTGATCAGCCGATACCTGGAAGCGGATCTCTTCATCGCCCCGGGGAACAACCGGGTAGTTGAGGCCGGTTGCCAGGACTCCGTTCTCGGTCAGGAACCGAACGCAAGCGGCAGTGCGGTGCGTATCCCTGATCATCAGCGGTACCACCGGATGATCGCTTTCGATGATTTCGTAGCCAAGTTCGACCAAACCCTTTTCGAATCGCTTGGTTAGTGCATGCATGTTGTGCAGCAGTTCCAGGCCCGTTTTGCTATCCAGTATCTCCAACGCCTTCATGGCGGCGTTTGCTTCCGCCTGTGTGATGGGATTGGAGTAAATGTAGAACGGCGATGATTCTCTCAGGTAGGATATGATTGTAGCGTTGGTCGTAACGTAACCGCCGTTGACGCCGAGCGCCTTGCCCAGAGTGGCGATGAGAATGTCCACGCCGGTGGCGCCGGTGTACTCCTCCGTTCCCCGACCGGTCTCGCCAAATGCCCCGATGCCGTGGCTGTCGTCAACGATGGTCAGGATGCCTTCTTCGAATTCATCGTTGTACTTTTTCACCAGCTCACTGATTACGTCCAGCGGCGCGTAATCGCCCCGCATGCTGAAAATGCCGTCCGTAATAACGAGAAGTCTCCGTCCCTTGCCCCTGGCGGCGAGGATTTTTTGCTCCAGGTCGTTCATGTCGAGGTGCGCGTAGATTTCCTTTTCAGCCGGGCGGGAGAGACGGATGGCGTTGATGATACAATTGTGGTTCAATTCATCGCTGATGACGACCGTGTCTTTGTCGATGAGAGGTACAAGCGTACCCATGACGGTGGCATAGGCGGAGCTGAAAAGCATTGCCGCTTCGCGCTGATGAAATGCGGCCAGTCGCTTTTCCAAGTCAACGTGGTGTTTGTACGTGCCGCTGATGAACCGCACCGCGCCGGGGCCCGCGCCGAATGCCCGGGCCGTTTCCTCTTCCGCCGCGATGACTTCTTTTCGCAGGGACATCCCGAGATAGGAATTCGAGTTCATCCGGAGGAATTCCTTGTCGCCGAAACCCTCGATGAAGTACCGCGGGCCTTTTTCGCCTTCGGCGGGCTTGACCCCGGTGACGACCAGCTCGTTCCCTTTCAGCGTCCCTTTTGCTTCCAGTTCTTTTAGTTTTTCGTTCAAAACGGATTTCAAGCGTGTTACCGGCATGTGAAGCTCCTGTTCATGTATGCTGTTTTCTGAATAGATCTATTGATTCACGGTTTCCGAAGGTTCGAGTTTCAATCGAAGTTTTTCGACCATGTCCCGCGTCATGGCATCGAGTGTAAAGGCGGGGGACCAATCCCATTCCTCCCTCGCCGCGCTGTCGTCGAGGCTGTCGGGCCACGAGTCGGCGATAGCTTGGCGCACAGGGTCCACGTCGTACTCCATTTTAAAATCGGGGATAATTTCCCGGATCGATGCCGCAATGTCGTTCGGGGTAATACTCATGGCAGTCACATTGAAGGCGTTCCGGTGCTCAAGTCGCGATGGATCCGCTTCCATGAGGTCAACGGCCGCCTTGATGGCGTCTGGCATGTACATCATGTCCAGGCGCGTATCTTCCGCCAGGTAGCAGGTGTATCGCTTCCGTTTGATTGCTTCGTAATATATCGCGACGGCGTAATCCGTCGTGCCTCCTCCCGGCAGCGTCTTGTACGAAATGATACCGGGGTACCGGACGCCCCTCGTATCGACGCCGTACTTAACGAAATAGTAATCACATAGGAGTTCTCCCGCTACCTTCGTGACTCCGTACATCGTTGTCGGCCTCTGGATTGTGTCCTGGGGCGTCTTCGTTTTTGGTGTTCCCGGACCGAATGCGCCGATCGAACTTGGCGTGAATACGCTGCATTGATACTCCCGCGCGACTTCCAGGACGTTAAACAGACCGTTCATGTTGACGTTCCAGGCGTATTGTGGATTTCCTTCTGCTTTTGCAGAGAGGATCGCGGCAAGGTGGTAGATGGTGTCGATCCGGTGTTTCCTGACGACTTCGCCGACCTGGTTCGCGAACAGGCAATCCATGAACTGGTACGGCCCGGAGTCAAGGACTTCCTGACTGGGATCGATGATGTCGGTGGCAATGACGTTGTTTGTGCCATAACGAGCGCGAAGCTCTTCGCTCAGGTCGGAGCCGATCTGCCCCAGGGCGCCCGTGATTAAAATGCGTTGCATGTATTATCTCCTGCAATTGTGCCAGTCATCGGAAGTTGGAGCACATTGAAAGTCGTATGTCCATGTTGTTGCATACGCGGATGGAATGAGGTCCCGAGAAAACGCGGGTAAATGGATGAAGGCACAATCTAATGTATGATCTTGTACGCGTGTGCTCTTTAAAATCCGCGTCAAAAAAATTCGTCAATTTCCCGGTCATTTCAAAAAGCAGGGAAGAAAAGATGCGGGAGGGTGGATCGGTAGACGCAATCTACTGCCTCGTCTTCACCCCGATGCCGATAAATCCCTCCTCGGAAGTATCCTGGTTGCGTAACGGATAGAACCACCAGAGGGTGGATTCGATGTCGTGAATCCTGAACGCGCCGAGCACCTGCCCGTTCCCTGTCACGGCCTGGATACGGGCCGCATCCGCCGCGGAGGAAAATTGGTCCAGGAAATTCTCGTGCAGGTTCACGGGCCAACGGAAGAGCGATTTTGCCCTGGAATTGACGTATCGAATCACGCCCTCGCGGTTGCATACGATTACGGCGGCGGGGGCGTTCTGGAGCGCGGCAAACGATTTGCGGCTGGATTCCAGGGCCTGTATGAGCTCGTTGATTTCCTCGATGTCCGAGCGGTAGGTGAGAGCGGCCGCGGAGCCGGATCGCGCTTCTTCCTCGAGGACCCGGATTATACGGACAAGGGGGTAAGCGATGCTTCGAGCGGCGATACTGGCAATCAAACCCGCTACTCCAAAAAGGAACAAAACTACCGGCACCAGGATGACCAGGTCATGCTGCAAGAAGTACCGGATGCTCGAGGAAAAGAGATACTGCACGACGAAAAAGCAGACGAGCAGTGTTACAACCATCAGGAAGAAATGCGAAAGCAGGGAGATGTGAAAGATATTGGGGACTTGCTTTGGCTTACTCATTGACGGCGTGATGCGTTTGGTGTCGGGTTGAATTATCCATAATGCTCGACTTCGAAACCGGCCTTGCGGATAGTGCAGGCAATCCGAACCAATTCCTCTTCGGAAAGTTTCTCCAGTCCGGGATATGGTGGTTCCCTATCGATGGAATAGACCATGATGAATTCAGGGGATACGGTACGGTAATGTTCTATCATGCCTGCAAGCTCGTCGGGGGTAGTGTTGTCGATTTCCGTTCCGCCCGCGTTGCCCCGGAGAAAGAGCGACTGGATGATCAACGTGCCGCTGAACGCCCGCATGCGCTTTACGATTTCGCCGAGCGTAACGTTCGTAACGGGTTGAGCAATCTTCTGAAACATCTCCTCGCTGCCTGCGTCGATCTTCATAATCGGCTTGTCCACCATCAGGAGCGCCTCGAGCACTTGCTTGTGATGCAATGTGGCGGCGTCGGAAAGCACGGCGACGACGGCCTGGGGGTAATATTCATCGCGCAGTCGCAGCGTTGTTTCGATAATGCTCTTGAAGTGCGGGTGCAGGGTGGGTTCACCATTGCCGGCGAAGGTCAACGTATCGATCGGCCGGCCTTCCCGGTTCATGTCCCGGAGCCGTTCTTCGAGTTCCCGGCTGAATTCCTCGACCGTGGGCAGGGGAATTTTTTTCCCCGCCGGATCGTTCAACCCGCATTCACAGTACACGCAGTTGAAATTACATACCTTGCGACCAGCGGGGAGGATGTTGAGCCCGAGGCTGTGTCCAAGTCGGCGCGAGAAGACGGGACCGTAAACGATGCTTTTCCAGAGAAACATTCGCTTGTCCTTACTCCTTCAACAAGCTTTCCACCCGGTCCTCGGAACCGAGCAGCACGAGGATGTCGTTTTTTTCGATCACGGTTTCTGCCGTGGGCACGCCGATGATATAATCCTCACCCTCACCGTCATGGTGTTTGTTGGCCTTGTGCCGCTTGATCGTAATAAGATTGACGTGGAATTTTCTTCTCAACTGGATTTCTTGCAGGGATTTGCCCACGAAAGTCTCCGGGGTCTTGATCTGTACGATTTGAAAATCCTCGGTGAGAGGAATCCAGTCCAGGATTTTCTCCTGGATCAGGCTTCGAGCCAGGCGTTCCGCCACGACTTCCTCCGGCGAGATAATCTGGTGCACGCCGACGAGTTTCAGGATGCGAGCGTGGGTCTTGTCGGTGGCGCGGGCAATGACTTTGCGACAGCCGAGCTGAATGAGCAAAGCGCACGTGAGGACGTTTCCAGTGAAATTCTCGCCGATGGAAACGATAGCCGCGTCCAGATCCTGGAGACCGATCGTTTTCAGAGCTTTTTCATCCGTGGCATCCATGCGGATGGCGTGCGTCACATCGTCCTTAATATCTTCGACGTTTTCCATCTTCTGGTCCACGGCGATAACCTCCGCCCCCATCGCGCTGAGTTCGCGCGCAATGTGCTCGCCGAAATATCCTAGTCCAATAACAGCAAACCGGTTTGCCATAGCTTCTCCATCAGGCTACATAAACGTGTTCCGAGGGGTAGTCATAGCGTCCCTCCGGGATGAATTTCGAGAGGGCCAGGGCCAGTGTGAGCGGCCCGACTCTGCCGATGAACATGGTGAAAATAATAATAAATTTGCCCGGCACGGTCAGATCCGCAGTGATTCCCCGTGAAAGACCGACCGTTCCAAATGCCGACGCTGCTTCAAAGATGATATCGAGTATGGGCTTGCTTTCCGTCAGTAACAACAGAAAAATCGAGATCAGCAGCGTAAGTATGCCGAAGGTGATCGCGGCGTAGGCCCGGAGCACCGATTGCGAGGCGATCGTGCGTTTGAACGCTTCGACCTTGGTTCTGCCCATGACCGTGTTCCATGCGGCGATGGCAACCAGGGAGACCGTGGTGGTTTTGATGCCGCCTCCCGTGCCGCCGGGCGAGGCGCCGATGAACATCCAGATGATCATGAAAAACGCCGTCGCGGGTAAGAGCGCACCGATATTCACCGTATTGAACCCGGCTGTCCGGGTAGTCACCGATTGGAAAAAGGCCGCGCTCAGTTTCTGACCGAAGTTCAGCGACTGTGCGGTGTTCGAGGATTCAAGGAAGAAGAACAAGATCGTTCCCGCGACGATGAAAAACGCCGTGCTCATGAGGACTATTTTTGTGTGCACTGTTAATCTGAGTGTAACCCGGAACTTGCGGTAGCGCCGGACCCGGAACGCATAGAAATTCGACAAGACGGTAAAGCCTAAGCCACCTAAAATAATGAGGATAGCGAACTCCATTACAAGTGGAATATTCTCACGTAACCCGGTTGTG
>JAJRXL010000309.1 GCA_024276335.1 Bacteroidota bacterium | reverse complement strand
ATCAGGAATACTCAAACAAAGGAATGATCATCCATGATAAAACCGATATTTTTCGTATTGTTCACCGCCGTGCTGGGATTCGCGGGTTGCTCCTCCGACGATTCCACGACCGGGCCAGCCCAGACGACCGAACGGTCTTTCATCAATGATATCCTGCCGATCTTCGCCCAGAACTGCAACGGTTGTCACGGTCCGGGCGGCCCCGCCGTCGGCATACTCGATCTTACCAAGAACACGTATCTGCGCCTGGTGGATGTGCCAAGCAGCACGGGAGCCGGATGGAAACTGGTGGTGGCGGGAAAACCGGACAGCAGCCTGCTATACCTCAAGGTTGCCCTGGCGACGCCGCCTGTAGGCGTGCGGATGCCGAAGGACTTGACGCCGCTTCCGGGAACCGATATCATCAAGATCAAGGACTGGATTGCGCAGGGAGCGAAGAACAACTGAGCCTGCTGGATTGCGGTATCGAACAGGAACGGTGGGCACGCTTGAAAGGGAGAGGTGGTCGCACTTCTCCGCTCAGAGGGGCGCGTCGCGTTCAAGAGTAACGGTCCCGGAGGATTGCTCGGTCAGCCAGGATTCGAGTTGCGGTGCGAGCGAGCGGCGGACACGTACAGTGTACGTAACCACGTCGCCGTAGTCCTGGGCCAGGATGCGGCACGTGTATTTCTCCAGGGCCCGGTGAACGGTTTGCGTATGAGAGAAAGGAAAGCGAATCCGACATGTTGTGGTGATGTACCGGCGCTCCACGCCGACGCGTTCGACCACGGCGCGGGCGGCGTTGAAGTACGCCCGGCCCAGCCCTCCGACGCCGAGTTTCGTTCCACCGAAGTAACGTACCACGATTACGCCGCAGTTGACCAGCTCGCGGGAATCCAGGGCTTCCAGGATCTTCGCGCCGGCTGTTCCCGAAGGCTCGCCGTCATCGCTGTAGCGCCACGTGTCGCCACGGGCCCCGAGGCGAAATGCGTAGCAATGGTGGGTGGCATCGTGGAAGCGCTTTCGAAGCGCGGTCAACCAGTCGTTGAACCCGGAGACGTCCGACAGTGGACGAATGAACGCGATGAAGCGCGATCCCTGGACCTTGGTCTCTGCTTCCTGTTCTCCGGAAACCGTAACGTACTCGTCGGGATCGTTTCCGTCCGGTGTGGAATTTGAGTCTTCTATCATATCTTTCTGATAATACAATGAGAAACAGCCATAAAACAAGACTGCAAGCGGAAAAGGGAACGGGCGCGCCGTGAAAATTGGCATTACGTGTTACCCGACCTACGGGGGAAGCGGGGTCATCGCCACCGAGCTGGGAAAGTCGCTGGCGGGACGCGGCCACCAGATCCATTTCATCTCGTACGCGAGTCCGTTTCGTTTATCGCAGTACGTGAACAATATTTTCTACCACGAGGTGGAAAAATCCACGTACCCCCTGTTCGAGTTCAACCTCTATCCCCTGGAGCTGGCCAGCAAGTTGGCCGAGGTCACGGAATACGAGGGCCTGGACATCCTGCACATGCACTACGCCATTCCCCATGCGACCAGCGCGTTCCTGGCGCGGGAGATCATCGGCCGCGACAGGATCAAGATCGTCACCACGCTGCACGGCACGGACATCACCCTGATCGGCCTGGAGCCGACCTTTCTGCCACTGATGAAATTCACCATCCAGCAGAGCGACGGAGTGACGGCGGTATCCCGTTTCCTGAGAGAAAAGACGTTGACCAACTACGGCATCCACAAGGAAATAGAAGTCATACCGAACTTCGTCGATACGGAAGTGTACTTTCCCCAGGAGAACGGCGCCTTCCGGGATTCCCTCGCGCAACACGGCGAAAACATTATCGTGCATGTTTCGAATTTCCGGCCGGTGAAGCGCGTCCCCGACGTCATCCGCGCTTTTTCGCTCATCCGGGAAACCATTCCCGCGGTGCTGCTCCTGGTGGGTGACGGCCCGGACCGCGGGGAATGCGAGAGGCTGGTCCGCGAGCTGAACCTTGCAGACGTCGTGAAGTTTCTCGGCAAGCAGGAAGCTTTCGTTGATATCCTGAAGATCTCGGATATCTTTCTCATGCCCAGCCAATCCGAGAGCTTCGGACTCTCCGCGTTGGAAGCAATGGCCTGCGGCGTTCCCGCCATCACCACGAGCGTGGGAGGGTTGCCCGAATTGAACGTTCACGGAACCACGGGGTATATTTGCGAAATCGGGGACGTGGAGCGCATGGCGAAGTACGCGGTTGAACTTCTGAGTCACCCGGAAAAATATCGACGCTTCAGCAAGGCTGCCAGGGAGCGTGCCCTGGAATTCGACACGAAGAAAATCGTCCCGCGATACGAGCGTTTTTATGAACGCATCCTGTCGGGGAATTGACGCTTTCTTGCAGTTATTTCCTCCCGAAGGGTAAAAATTGCACCCTCCCCGGCTTTTGCCTTGAATGATAATCGTACGCGGCGTAACATTTTCTTGGAAATCATGTAATAATCATCACTTTTACTTCGAATGGGTTCCGGGGTGATCATGGGCATGGTTATTGCTGTGATGAAGTACGATTATATTATTCTCTGTCTCTGGAGGGTACCATGAAGTTCATCACACGGTTGCTCCGCGCAATCTTGAAAAAGAGCAAGTCCACTTCCGAAAAGGTGAAAAAAGTCTTACCGCATGACTCGCTGCCCATGCTCGGAGGGGAATTCCTTCCTTTCGTATCGCGCATGCACACAGAGTCACCCAAGTGATTCGGGGTTTCCGGGAAAAGACGAGAGCGGGTTACAAGCTGTTTCCCGCAATCTACCTTGATTTTTCATAAAAGATAGCCGTAATTTGACAGGAATGGATCGACTGTCAAACAAGCGAATGCAATGCAGACGACGTCACCGCGGCGTCGTTTTTCGTATTCTCTTTCCCTTGCTGCTCATGGGCGTTTCCGGGTGCGCGGTGTGGGACCAGTTTACTTCCGGGTGGGATACGTTCACCGCGTATTTCAATATCTACTACAATGCTTCCAAGCTTTACGATGAAGCGGTCCAGGAGATCGACAAGCAACAGGCGAAGCTGGGCCCCATGTCCAGCCAGCCTGCGTCCATCATGTGGAACATCCCCCAGAAAGCCTCGCAGAATTTTATCAAGGTTATAGAGAAGTGTTCGAAAATCCTCGACCGGCACAAGACCAGCAGCCTGGTGGACGACGCCCTGCTGTTGACCGGGAAATCGTACTGGTGGCTGCAGCAATACGGCAGGGCCGAGCGCAAGTTCAAGGAGTTGATGGAGTATTTCCCGGAAAGCGAGTTGTACGCGGAGGCCCAGCTCTGGCTCTCTAAGACCTACTTCGGAGAAGCCCGCGACAAGGAAGCCCGCGATGAATTCCGATATACCATCGAGCGCGCCCTCAAGGATAAGCAGGAAGAGATCGCCGCCCAGGCATATTTTGCGCTGGGAGAGATGGAGCACTACCTGAAAAACGACCAGGAAGCCGTCAAGGCATACCGCGACGGGCTTTCCCTGGCAGGAGGCGCGGAATCGCATGCACGGACCCAGTTCCAATTGGCTCGCCTCGAGGAAACGCTGGGAAACAAGGAAGACGCCGCGCGGGCCTACCTCCGCGTGCTCGACCTCGATCCGGATGACGACCTGCGCCTGGCCGCGGAACTCCAGTACGCCCGCCTGGCCCGCGAAACCGGTGACATTCGTGAATCCATGGCCGTGCTGGACGACATGCTCGACAATCCCGATTACCTGGACAACCAGGGGGAAATCCAGCTTGAGATTGCCCACGGCCTGGCTGCCCAGGGGAAAATCGACGAGGCCTTCGCGTTGTACACGATGATCGATACGACCTATAAGAACAAGCCGGAAGCCGCGGAAGCGTTCTACGCGATCGGCAGGATATATGAAACGGTGTACAAGGATCTCGATAACGCTGCCGACAATTATGAAAAATCCAAGCTTGCCTACGCCTCCTCGCCCACGGCAAGGCTGGCGGGAAAACGCGCCAAGGATCTCCAGGAGTACAGAAAGCTGCGGAACAAGATTTTCGATACCGATACGCTGCTTTTCTACGTGATGAACCCGGACAGCCTGGCACTGCGCGACTCCCTCCAAGCGCTTGCCGACAGCCTGGAGCGGGAGAAGAGATTGAAAGAAGGTCCTTCCGAGGATGAATTGATGTTGCGCCGCAAGAAGTTGGCCCGTTCGCGTCGACGTCCCCACGGGAGAAATACGGGTATCACCAGCATTGACGAACCGACGAGAACGGTCGCCGCCGGGAACCTGAATCTTACCCGGCAGCAGGTGTACAAGAAGGCGGAGCAGCCCGCTTATCGCCGACTCGATTTGAGCAAAGTTCCGGCCGATTCAGTCAGGTACGAGCTTGCTGTTCTTCGGTTCAACATGGGCGGTATCATGTACAACAAGGTGCGCATGCTCGATTCCGCCAAGTATTATTTCAATCTGGCCATGCAGGACAGCATCGGCACGAATCGTCGCGCGCAGGGATACTACTTCCTCGCGCAGATCGAACGCGACCTGGGAAACGAGGAAACGGCTGTTGCGCAGGAGGATGAACTGGTACGGCAATTTCCGAACTCGCCCTACGCACGGCAGGTTCTCAAGGACCGGAACCTTCCCGTGCCGCCGGACAGCGCCGACGTCATTCGCAAGGAGTACGACCTTGCGGCCGCCTGCCTCGAGCGCGGGGAATACGAACGAGGTATCCGGGAACTCCAGCGGTTTATCGAACGATTCCCCACCAGCGAGGAATGCGCGCGCGCCCACTTTGCGATCGGTTTGACGTGTGAATTGGACTTGCAGGATTCCGCCAGGGCGCTGGCTGCGTACAGGACGCTTATTACGAAATACCCCCAGTCGCCGTGCGCGGAGCGAGCGAAGAAAGTCGTGGAAACGATCCGCAAGTACCAGCTCAAGAAAGGCATGTATGCGGAACATAAAGCACTTCGCGATTCCACCATTCAGAAATACCTTAACGGCGTGATTGCCGATCCGCCGATGGAGTATATCAACGATCCCCGTGTGCTTGAACACCTGAAAAAAACCGATCCCGACCGGTACAAAGATATCATGCGGGAGTTGGAAGAAAAACGACGCATGCGGGAAGAAGGCATGCCGGGTGAGCAACCTCCGGGCGATTTTCCACCCGGCGATATGCCACCGGGAAGCGACCCGGGCGAACCGCCCGGATTGCGGGAAGACCAGCCTCCCCCGGAACCCGGCGGCGGCATTCCGGTTCCCGAACGCAGGCCCGGAGAACCGGGCGCGTGCATTCCTGCTTTTCTCGATCATTCCTGGGTAACAGCATGAACAAGTTCCAGCGTGAAGTCGCCATCACCCGCAACGAGGCGGTGGCGCGGGATACGTACGTCCTGCGTGTCCATTTCCCGGAATTGGCGGCAGCGGCGCAGCCCGGGCAGTTCGTCACCATGAGGGTGGAGCAGACGCTCGACCCCTTGTTGCGCAGGCCTTACAGCATATCGAGACCGCTCGGGGATGAATGCGAGTT
>JAJRXL010000308.1 GCA_024276335.1 Bacteroidota bacterium | reverse complement strand
GTCCAGGGCGCCATGAACGAACCGCCCCGGTAATTCAGCAACCAGTCCACCGCGTAGCCCTTGGTCAGCGCCCAGTACGCGATGCCATACGCCTTGAGATGATCGGTTTGCTGGAGGTCCATGGGAATGAGGATGCGCGATTGCGCCGCTCCGCCGAACGACAGCAGGAAGAATCCAACCGCGATGTACAAGAAAATGCGTTTCATATCAAAAGTTCCTGGTTCTTCAAAATGTTCATACGCCAGCCGCGCCGCGTTTTCACAAGCGGTTCTCCCGCAAGGCCCGGATGCGTTTGCGCGCTTCGTCCACGTACAGGGAATGGGGAAAATCTTTCAGGAGCAAGCCGTACGTGGCGATGGCTTTTTCGTGCTCTGAGGTATCCTCGTAAATGCGGGCCAGCGAGAACAAGGCCTCGTCGCGGAGGATGCTCTCTTCTTCTTCCTTGACGAACCGTTCCAGCGTCGCCCGCGCTTCTCCGTAGCGCTTCAGGCGCCGGTAAATTCCGGCGAGCGTGAGCGTTGCGCGGTCCACGATGGGACTGGAGGGAAACGTCGTAATCAGGTTCTCGAGTGTGGCCGCAGCCTCGGAGTCCTTGTGCTGGCGCTGGAGGAACTCCGCCTTTGCGTAACGCTGGAGCGGCGCGTCGGTGGGACGCCGGTTCTCCGCGATGAAGATGCCCAGCTTCATGGCGTCGTTGGCGATGTCGGAGCTGCTGTTGCCGCTCAGGTTTTCAAGGATTTTCGAAGCCGTGTCGAAGTTGCCGCTGAAGTACTCGATTTCCGCCACGTGGAACGTGGCCAGCTCGCGGTAATCCTTGCTCAAATGCTGTAACGCCAATACCTGTTGGTACTGCGCGCGCGCGCGCTCCAGGTCTCCTTCCGCCAGCAGGATATCGCCGATGAGAAGCTCCGCGTCAGCGCTATGGGAGAATCGCCCGCGGTTTTTCGCGCATTTTTTCAGCAGCTCCACGGCCCGGTCGGCGTCGTTGAACTGCCGCCAGTGGATGATACCGAGCCTGTACCGCGCTTCCGCGCCGAGCCTGCCGTCGGGGTCGGCGTTCACGATGTCCTGGTACAGGCGCACGACTTTCTCCAGCGCGGCGTGTTGTATTTCATCGTTCCCCGTAGGAACCGCCCCGCCATCCTCGCGGGTTCCCACCGCCAGCTCTTCCAGGCTGCGGGCGTAGTAGAACCGGGCCTCCTGCGCCTGCATGGTCTCGGGATACTCGTCGAGCACGTATCGGTAGGCTTCGCGGGCCACGTCGTATTCCTGCTCGCGGAAGGCCCTCTGGGCGAAGTTCATGACCTCGAGTCCCTGGCTGCCCCGGAGCCGGTCGATGTTCCTGTACACGGTGAACGCGCCCCGGTAGTCCTTGCCTTCCATGGAAATCCATGCGGCGAAATACTGCAAGTACAAGTTGTCGGAGTGGTCATCCGCCGCTTCGAACGCGACCTCGCGTGCGACGTCGAGCGCTTCGGGCAGGCTTGTGAACTGGGCCACCTGGCGTTCCACTTCTCCCAGCATGGAAGGAGCCGCAAGGATGACGCGAACGAACTCGTTCATCGCGTCGCGGAAGCGGAGTTGCATGGCATACGCCCGCGCCAGCTCCTGGCCGAACAGGACAACGTTGCCAGAGACTTCCCTGCCCTTCTTGAGGTAACGCTCCGCCTCATCGAACATCCGGTTGTCCAGGGCGTTCCGGGCGACAATGCGATACACGGCCGGGTTGTCGGGAAACGCCGCCACCATCGCGTCCCACGCCTTCACCGCTTCCTCATCGTGACCCGCGCGCGCGTACACCGAACCCAACGTGGCTCGTAGCTGAAGCTGGTTGGGATACCGCTTGATGCGGTCGTTCAGGATGACGATGAGCGTGTCGTACTGCTTGAGCTGGGTGAGGACACGAACGAGCCCGTCGAAGTACACCGGTTGTCCAGGCCGGAGTTGCACCAGCTCCCGGAAGTACTGCAGTGCTAATTTATACTGGGCGGAGCGCTCGTAGGCCTGGGCCAGGCGGTACATGTTCTGCTCCTGCGCGGGCTGGGCATGCAGCGCGACCCGCGACCATCCCGTCAACAGGACAGCGAAGAGAGCGGCAGTCAATACCCAGCGTTTCAATTTACGAGAGGACAGCATCACGCTTGTTTTCCATTGCATATCAAAATGAATATAGAGAAGGAGCCGCAGGCAAAAAAGGGATTTCACCGTACGATGAATCATTTTACCCTTCCCGCTGTTGTACCAGTCAGGCGACGTCTGGTTTTTTGCGCCGAGGGAAGCGATGCCGTCAGTCCCGCCCCCCAGCGCGGATAACGACGCAGGGGCGGTTTTGTTATTGATTCCACTTGCCCTTTTATGTAACTTGGATTTTATTGCTGGAACAGCCAGGAACCATGAAGAACATCGCCATACTGGGTTCCACCGGATCCATCGGTCGGAACAGTCTTGAAGTACTGAAACAGTACCCGGAGAAATTCAGGGTGTTGTCGTTGGCGGCGTATTCCAACGCCCGGCTGCTCCTCCGGCAGATCGAGGAGTTCCATCCCGCCGTGGCCGTCCTCATCGACGAAAACGCGGCCGGCCGGATCCGCTCTTCCGTCCCCGCGGGAACAACGCTCCTGGCAGGACAGGACGCACTCGTGGACGCGGTTTCGCACGACGACGTGGACGTTGTCATCAGCGCCTTCGTGGGATTTGCCGGGCTGCAACCCACCATCACCGCGATCAAATCGGGCAAGGACATCGCCCTTGCCAACAAGGAAATCCTGGTAGTGGCGGGAGAAATCGTTACACAACTGGCGCGCGAACACGACGTGCGCCTCATGCCGGTGGACAGTGAACACAGCGCCATTCTCCAATGCCTGACCGGGGAGGCCCGGAAAGCCGTGCGGCGACTCATACTGACAGCCTCCGGCGGGCCGTTCGTGGGCAAGTCGCGCGAAGAACTCGCGCACGTCACGATCAAGGACGCGCTTAACCACCCCAACTGGAGCATGGGCAACAAGATCACCATCGATTCCGCAACCCTGATGAACAAGGGGCTGGAAATCATCGAAGCCCACTGGCTGTTCGATATTCCGCCTGCCGACATCGACGTGGTCGTGCACCCCCAATCCATTATCCACTCCATGGTGGAATTCGTGGACGGATCGGTCAAGGCGCAGCTCGGGGTGCCGGACATGAAGCTGCCCATCCTCTATGCCCTGACCTGGCCGGAGCGCTTCACGTCGTCTTTCCCCCGCCTGGACTTTTCCATGCCCCGCGACCTGACATTCCGGGAGCCCGACCTCGAGACATTCCGCTGCCTCTCCCTGGCCCGTGAAGCGCTGGAACAGGGAGGCACGGTCCCCGCCGCGCTCAACGCGGCCAACGAAATCGCCGTGGAGGCATTCCTTTCAGGGACAATCACGTTCCTGGACATCCCCGAGTTGATCGGCGAGTGCATGCAACAACATCAGAACCATCAACAACCCGGCATCGAAGACATTTTCGCTGCGGACGAGGAGTCTCGCCAAGTGGCGCAGCAGCTCATCGAACGCAACCGCCGTGTAACCATGACCGTGTAAGGAATCAGAATGGAATTCACCGAAATCTTCAGTCGTATATTTTACTTCATCATTCTTATCGGCGTTCTCGTCTTCATCCACGAGTTGGGGCATTTTCTCGCAGCCAAGCTGTTCAAAATGCGGGTGGAGCGGTTCTCGATCGGGTTCCCGCCCCGCGCTTTCGGCAGGAAAATCGGCGAGACGGACTATTGCGTCTCATGGATTCCCATCGGAGGCTACGTGAAGATCAGCGGGATGATCGACGAGAGTCTCGACCTGGAGCACATGAACAAGAAGCCGGAGCCGTGGGAATTCCGGGCCAAGCCCATCTGGCAGCGCATGATCGTGATCAGCGCGGGGGTGATATTCAACGTCCTGCTGGCGGTGGGCATCTTTTGGGGAATTAATCTCTCGACGGGCAAGGTGTACCACGACGTCACCACCGTGGGCGCGGTGCAACCCAACTCGGCGGCGGCAATCATCGGGTTCCAGCCGGGGGACAAGATCCTCTCCATCAACGGCAAAACGTACACCACGTGGGAGGAACTCGAACCGGCCTTGCAGTACGAAGCCATGAGCAGCGCCCTCGAGGTCACGGTATTGCGCAACGGCCAAACCATTACGCTGACCCGGCCCCAGGGCGAACTCCCCGATCTGACGCGCAACCCGCTTGGACTTCTGCCCGCGGGCCTCATGGCAAAGATCCAATGGGTGGAGGATGGGAAACCGGCATCAATCGTGGGGTTGCAACCGGGCGACGTACTCCTGGAAATCAACGGCACGCCGGTGTACACTACCTACGACGTCATCAGGGAAATCAGCGCCCACCCGAACGAAACCATCGCCATCAAGTATCGTCGCGGCAATGAAGAAACGGAAGTACGGGTTACACCAAATGATGACGGCAAGATCGGCATCAGCATCACGAACGTGTTCGAAGCCGCCAAGCGGGTGGAAAAATACAGCGTCTTCGGAGCATTGAACGCGGGTGTCAAGGACCTGTACGTCTTCACGATGCTATACGTGGACACATTCAGTAAAATCATCAGCGGCGAGGTTTCCTTTTCGTCCACCATCGGCGGTCCGATTCGCATCGCCGAGATGGCGGACCAGGCAGCCCAGCTCGGGATCGTCAGTTTCCTCGGCACCATGGCCGTGTTGAGCCTCAGTCTCGCTCTTATCAACATCTTCCCCTTTCCCGCCCTCGACGGAGGCCACCTGTTCTTTCTCATTTACGAGGCGATCTTCCGGCGCGAGGTGCCTAACATTCTACGCATCCGTCTCCAGCAGGCTGGCATGGTGCTGCTGCTCCTTTTCATGGGTTTCATCGTGTACAACGACATTTTCCACTGACACTCAAGAAATATCTATGATAAACGAAAACAACGTATCCCGGGTATAAAAAACGAGTCGAGACAGAGATGGAAATAAAACACGAACTTTTTCTCGGTGATTGTGAAGAAGAACTAAAGAAACTTCCGGACAATTCCGTCGATTTGATTTTTACTTCTCCGCCTTATGCCGATCAAAGAAAAAATACTTACGGTGGCATCCATCCCGATAATTATGTCGAGTGGTTTTTACCAAAATCCGAACAAATGCTACGAGTACTTAAACCGACCGGTACTTTTGTGTTAAATATTAAAGAAAAAGTTGTCAATGGTGAACGAAGTACGTACGTGTTGGAGCTTATACTCTCCATGAGGAAACAAGGCTGGCTTTGGACAGAAGAGTTCATCTGGCATAAAAAAAAACTGTTATCCTGGTAAGTGGCCCAACAGATTTAGAGACGCGTGGGAAAGGTTGCTGCAATTCAATAAAAATAGAAAGTTCAAGATGTACCAAGAAGAGGTTATGGTTCCAATGGGGGATTGGGCAAAGACGAGATTAAACAATTTAAACAATACGGATAAGAAGAGAGACGAATCGAAAGTTGGCAGCGGGTTTGGTAAAAACATTTCGAACTGGTTGAACAGAGATAAAGCTTACCCGACGAACGTTTTGCATCTCGCTACTGAGTGCAATAATAAAAAACATAGCGCAGCTTTTCCGGAGGATCTGCCTGAATGGTTTATTAAACTTTTCACACGCGAAGGTGACACCGTTCTCGATCCTTTCATGGGATCCGGCACGACGAACATAGTAGCAAACAGGATGCGAAGGAATTCTATTGGAATAGAACTTTTACCCGAATACTACGAGATGGTGAAAAATAAAATATCTCCTGTTGAATTGTATCTGTTCGAGCCAACGGAAAGCTATGGAACCTCTTAATCTTGATGATGTTGTCAAGTATGTCGAGGAAAATATTGGTTTCTTTCATAAAAAAGAATTTCAAGCCTTGACTCTTTGAAACTTTCAAAGGTTTTAAAAAGGAAGAATCCATATTTATTCAAAGCAAAACATGTATTAACGGCGGCTGAAATCATTAAAGGGATAGTTGACGCCCATATTTCATCAAATGAAGAGACGATTTTTGGCGATTGGCTGGAAGAACTCGCAATATTTATAAATAAAAAAGTGTACGGTGGCTGGAAGTCAGGAATTAAAGGGATTGATTTGGAATTCGATAAAAATGGACGGCGATACATAGTGAATATAAAATCAGGTCCGAATTGGGGAAACAGCAGCCAAGTATCTAAAATGATCGCAGATTTCAAAACCGCAAAAAAGACTCTGACGACAAGCAATTCTAAAATATCTATTGTTTGTGTAAATGGCTGCTGTTATGGAAGAGATAACAACCCCTATAAAGGTGACTATTATAAATATTGTGGGCAAGCATTTTGGGAATTTCTATCCGGTAATGCAAATTTATATACAGAAATAATTGAACCATTGGGGTATAAGGCAAAAGAACGAAACGATGAATTCCTTCACGCTTATTCCCAGAGGATTAATTTGTTTACTTTGGAATTTACCGAACAGTTTTGTGCCAAAGATGGCGCTATCGATTGGGAAAAACTTGTAAAATTCAACTCTTCAATAAAGAAATAGAATACATCCACCAATAATTCCATTGCTTTCCATATGCGTTGGTGAGCATGATAAAACCGACCGCGAACGGGTCCTGCCTCGCCGGGGATAAGCCCGTTTCCTTTTATCCCAAGCTGCTCTCCACATCTCTTGATCGTTCATAACCGGGTGTCGCATTATTCGACACCTGTCCCACAATTCAACATCTGTCACGGAAAGAGAATGATGTTACAGGCTAAAATAGGCTGAAAACAGCGAAATATGGCCCTCATATTAACTTGCATGGTTGTCGAATAAGGTAAGACAGGTATGAACGAAACACAGGAGGGATTTACAATGGACGGACAGCAACTTAAAATGGTACAAATACTCGACCACTCGGCGATGGAAGGCGCCCGCCGGAACGTTATCGTCTCCATGCCGTACCCCGATGAAGCCTGGCTGCGCTTGTTCAACCACCTCGGCGAAGAACTCCTGCATATTGAAATCGGTCAGCTCGACCGCGGTGTGCACTCCATCGAGATGGATTCCTCGGGGCTTCCCGGTGGCCGGTATTTTCTTCAATTCAAGACGGATTACGACGCCACGGTCAAAGTCGTGGATTTGAACTGACGTTCAAGGCTCCTCTCGTCCCGTTTTTTTCACACCGAAGATAGTATTACGGCTTCGCTTTTTTTTCCGCACGAAGTGATCGCTTTGCGACTAGAGTCTCTTATCCTAAGGAAACACGTAACGGCGCGGCGACTTCCCTCGGGACTTCGTAACCTATAGTCCGTGGTCTGGCTCCGCTCATCATTACGTGGTCTCTCCTCCGTGGTCCAATGCTATATGTGATAACTCGGTAATCCGCCAATTTGCTGATTCATTCAGCATTTAGAATCGCTCTTCGTCGTCTTTCGTCCGTCGTCTTCTCGCCCTTCGACTCCGCTCAGGGCTTCGATAAAGGGTAAGAGGATTCGATCAGGGCTTCAGGGATTGGTTTCATTCACAGCGAAGATAATACAACGGCGCCGGTTGTCCTTCCGAAGTGACCCATAGAGAGCCAACATCCCGGCCGTAGCAAATTGCCTCGAGTTGGCGAAGAGCAGGCATGGCTACCGGACGCGGAGCGGCTGAAAACATTTCCGCCACTGTCATGCCTTCACGGCCTTTAAACTCATAACTCCCCACGTAAGTGGAAACGACGATACGATTGCCACCTGCCGCCATATCGGCGCCTGTAACCAGTCGCGCCAACGCAATGTTTTGCGGAATGGTGATTTCTGCCACCCGTTCGAGAGTCCGTACACTATCCATCGAAAAAGGCCACGCAGCCCGAAACACCAGGTTCGAGGAATCCCCACTTTTGGTGATGATGTAAAGGTCGCGCGTTTCCGGATCGATAAACATCGCCTCGGCATTGTGAGGGGTGTCCGGGTACCTGTAGCGGTATGCCGAACCCTGGAACACGGGATGCCGGTCGGGACCAAAATCCCGGACAGACGGCTCCTCAACCATCACGATTTCCACCGTGGACCGGATCTCCGCGTTATCACCAATGTCCGCGATCAGCAGCATGGCAACGGAGTC
>JAJRXL010000307.1 GCA_024276335.1 Bacteroidota bacterium | reverse complement strand
CCTTTTCAGGTCTCGTGCCGCGGGGAAACGGCCTAAGGGTACGTCGAACGATTAAAGAAAAGGGTTAAACGGTTGGAGGGTGATCAATGGTATTGATCGAGGAGAAATCGTACGAGGGTGAATCGATGGTAACGAGCGAAACCACCGTGAGCTGTGCGTCACACGTGAGAAGGTCCGGGTGGTCGAAGAAGAGATGGCAGACACAGGGACAATCGTAGTTGCCTCCCCGGTGGGAATTTGAATCGGGGTTGGAATTCCTGGACGCGGTATCGCCCTGAACGGCGGTGTACTTCCCCGCATTGTCGTGCGCACGGCTGCCTTCATCCTTGCACAAGGCCAAATCCGATACCTGCCCGAAGAGCAGGACCAGCACGAGGAGCCGCATGTATGTATTGAATCGTGTATTCTTCATTTACAAAAACGCACTGTTTCATGTGACAGTGCAATATTCAAAGTAGGAATTTATTCATGGGCAATCAAGGTACATGCGTGTATCTTTGGAACCGTGCACGCGCGTCCCTTTTCACCGTACGGAAGGTCCTCTCTTTTTCTTCCGCCGCTCTTCCCCCCGGGTTGATCCTTACTCCTCCTGTTCCTTGAATTCGCCGAGGGTCTTGGTGAAGACGTACATGACGATGATGCCGAGAACGAGATTCCCGGCCAAGACGAACCAGACGTATTCCGGGTGACCCTGGTCGCGGAAGTAGCCGTAGAGCGAAGTGTAAATCACGCCGCTGAGGGCGCCGCCGAGCCCGACGGCAAGGAAGTTGGAGCCCATGTAGAGCCCCGCCTTTTCCTTGGGCGCGATCCACGTGATGTACTCCTGGATGCGGGGGGAAGAAATCATTTCCCCGATCGCGAACAGGAATATGCCGAGAAACACCCAGTTTGCCGAGGCGATTTGGGCGAACCCGAGCACAACGATTCCAGCCGCGGCCACGGCCAGCCCGAACAGGTACGACGGAATGGCCTGGAATTTTTCGAAGATACGGGAAACGAACACCTGGAAAATCATGATGATGAAACCGGTATGCGAAATCGTCTCTCCCAGGATGCGGTGTACTCCCTGCTCGTCGGTGTAGGAAAAAATGCTGGCGAACCCCGCGCCGAAGACGCCCTGGACGCTCTGGTAGAGGGCCGCCGTATCAAGGTTGCGGTCGATATAGACTGCCAGAAGGTTGAAGAATGCCCAGAACGGGAGCCAGAAGAACAACCCGAGCTGCGTCAGGAACGCGGCGAACTTTATATCGGAAAGGGCAATCCACATGTCGCGGAATTTCTGCTTCAGGGTTGTGCCTTCCATTTCCCGCTCCGGTTCCTTGTAGAACAGGAGCGTGACCAGCAGCATGATCCCGATGGAAACGGCGGCGGCGATGAAGGCGTAGTCCCACGAGATCGCCCGCAGCTTGCCCGCCACGATAGGACCGAAGGAAGCTCCCACGTTGACCATGGCGTAAAAAATGCCGAAGCCGAGCGTCTTGTTCGTCTTATCCGTGACCGCGCGGACGGTGCCGGAAATAAGCGGCTTGAAAATCCCCGCGGCCAGACCGATGCTGAGCATGGTGAGCGCAATGCCGGAAAACGAACGCGTGAAGATCAGCAGGAGAATGGACGGCAGGTAGGCGAGATAGGAAATGATGAGGACTTTCTTGAAACCGAACCGGTCGGCGAACGTGCCCGAGATGACCGGGACCACGTAGGAAAAGAGCAGGAAGATGCTTTGCACAATCCCGAGCTGGGCCTTCGTGTAACCCAGGTACTCCATGTAAATACCGAAACCCATGTAGATGCCGTAGTACGCGAAGCGTTCCAGCACCTCCACCGAGTTGGCAACCCAGAACACGGGTTGAAAGGGGGTTCTCTTCTTCATACAAAATTGCTCGCTGTGAAACGGTACATGGGTTGGAAAATAGGAACATTTGACGAACGGACAAAAGAAAACACCGGGTCCAACCGGCGTGAGGCCCCGAGAAACGGAAAAGCCTGCACGGGGAAATCCGACGACGGGAGCCGGAAGGGAGCGTACGAGCAAGCAGGGTGATCCCTGTAGTGTTGGAGGTAGATCGGCAGGAACCGGGAATTCGTTCTCGGGCTCTGTGCGTACACTCGGTACGGTGTGAGAGACGCGGGATTTTGATTATATTGAAATAAAAACGGTATTGAAACATTTACCGGCTCAAAACACGAAAAGGTAATTATCATGATGGAGAGAGTTAATGTTACGTATTTTGATCTGCGGGTTAATTAAAAGGCACTAAAAAACATGGATATAAGAAATATCGCAATTATTGCGCACGTCGATCACGGGAAGACGACACTGGTCGACAGGATACTCCACCAGGTGAAATTGTTCAGGGACAACCAGGAAGTGCGGGAGCTGATCCTGGATTCCAATGACCTGGAAAGGGAGAGGGGGATAACGATCTTGTCGAAGAACGTATCGGTACGATATAAAGGAGTAAAAGTAAACATCATAGACACTCCGGGCCACTCGGATTTCGGAGGAGAAGTGGAGCGTGTCCTGAACATGGCCGACGGGGTCCTGCTGCTCGTCGATGCTTTTGAAGGACCCATGCCCCAGACGCGGTTTGTTTTGCAAAAAGCGCTGGAGATGGGTCTGAAACCGATCGTGGTGATCAATAAAGTCGATAAACCGAATTGCGACCCGGATGAGGCGAATAACCTTGTGTACGAATTGATGTTTTCCCTGGACGCCTCGGAGGAGCAACTGGATTTTCCGACCGTGTACGGTTCTTCCAAGCAAGGGTGGATGGGAGCCGATTGGAGGAAACCCACGGGAGATGTCACGTACTTGCTGGATACCATTATTGAATATTTCGATTCGCCGGCAACGAACCCGGGGACGTTGCAGCTTCAGATCAGCTCCCTGGATTACTCCTCGTTCACGGGACGAATTGCCGTGGGAAGAGTGCATCGGGGGAGCATCAGGATGGGCGACCGGGTATCGATTGTTCAACGGAACGGTGAAATAAACAGGTCCGTGATCAAAGAACTTTACCTTTTCGAAGGGCTCGGAAAAGAAAAAACCAAGAAAGAGGTTACATCGGGCGAAATAGTGGCGATAATGGGGCTTGAGAACTTTGATATCGGAGATACGGTCGCTGATTTTGAAGAACCGGAGCCGTTAAAACCGATTTCCATCGACGAGCCTTCGATGAGCATGCTTTTCACGATTAACAACTCCCCCTTTTTCGGAAAGGAGGGAAAATACGTCACATCGAGACATATCAGGGAACGACTGTTCAGGGAGACGGAGAAAAACTTGGCGTTAAAGGTTGAAGAAACGAAATCGCCCGATACATTACTGGTTTACGGCAGAGGAATTCTTCACTTGTCCATTTTGGTAGAGACGATGAGAAGGGAAGGATACGAGTTTCAATTGGGTCAACCCAGGGTGGTTGTTAAGGAAATAGATGGATTCAAGCACGAGCCAATCGAACTGTTATACATAAACGTGCCCGAAGAATTTTCCGGGAAAGTCATCGAGATCATCGTCAAGCGGAAGGGCGATATCCTGAGCATCGAGAAAAAGAACGACAGGATCAACCTGCAGTTTAAACTGTCCGCCAGGGGCCTGATCGGGCTTACCAATCCGATATTGACCGCGACGGAAGGCAAGGCGGTGATTTCACACCGCTTTAAGGGATACGAGCCGTGGAAGGGTGAAATCCAAGGAAAGAGATACGGCGCGCTGATTGCCATGGAAACGGGGACGGCAATTGCGTACTCAATCGACAAACTGCAGGACAGGGGAAAGTTTTTCATCGAACCGAATGAAAAAGTCTATGCGGGGCAGGTGGTGGGTGAAAGCACGAGGTACGATGATATCGTGGTAAACGTAACAAAGACCAAGAAGCTGTCGAACATGAGAGCCGCCGGTTCGGATGAAAAAGCTTCGATGGCGCCGGCAATCAAGTTTACGCTGGAAGAAGCGATGGAGTACATCGGCGAAGACGAATATGTTGAAGTGACTCCGAAGTCGATTCGCATACGGAAGATATTGCTGGGCGAGAACGAGCGAAAGAGAAATAAAAACCAGAAGCATAAAACGGCCGGTCAGGATTGAAACGGACACAAGGCAACTCTTGACAACGAGGAACGTCCATGAAATCAAGCAGCGAACATTGGGACAGAATCTTTTCCGGAACGGAAGACGAAAAACTGGGATGGTTTGAAAGGGACGTTTCCCGCACGCTGGAATTGCTGGATCGTGTTCCGGGCTGGGAGAAGTCCACAGTTTTTCTTCCCGGGGCCGGCACGTCCGTCCTGGTGGAAGAACTGTTGTCGAGGGGCGCAAGGCTCGTTCTCAACGATATCAGCGCCGAGGCCCTGAACCGGGTCAAGGCGAGGTTGCGTGGAGAACATACGGGAGTTACGTGGCTCTGCCAGGATATCGCCTGCCCGGTTCCCGCGACACTCCCGCAAGTTGATATCTGGATAGACCGGGCCGTCCTGCATTTCCTGGTCGATGAAGACGATATCAAAGGATATTTCCGGAACGTAGCAACCCTGTTACAACGGGGCGGCCACGCCATCTTCGCCGAATTCTCGAAATCGGGCGCGGAGAAATGCGCGGGACTGACGCTGCACCGGTACTCCGTCGAAGAATTATCGGGGAGATTGGGCGATTCGTTTACGCTCGTTTCGCACTTCGATTACACGTACATCAATCCCAACGGCGACCCGCGGCCCTATGTTTATGCGCTGTACAAGAGAGCGGAAAAAAACTGATGGGGTGCGGTGGATTTCATGCCGTTCCGCCGGAGGCAAAGAGGACGGGAAACCGGCCCCGAAGCCATTCTTCTTACGAGAATACATGAATGACCATAGATACAAGGAGAGGGCGGAGGTGCCTCGTTTGTCGAGCATGGGCGCTTGACATTCGGCTTTTTTTGTTTAAGTTCTGCTGATATTTGTGAAGAAGTAATGTTTCAAGCGGTGGATCGTTGTTTAGGCCATTATCATCCCGGTGATGAGACTAATAGAGCGGAGCCGTGCAGGGAAAGAAGTGGATGGGTGGATGAGAAGCGAAGCAAGTCGATGAGAACCATAAAAGTGGTGTCCTGAACATGCAAGGGGCGATAACATAACGGGAAGCTAACAAGCCACTGAAAATTCCATCCAGGGCCGTGTTCTCATTTGGTGCGTTTTGGGTTCAGCGGCTTGACCAACACGTTTGATAGGGGAAGCGGGTGCTGTTTAGCTCCAGGTCGTTCTTCAATAGGCAAGCGGCAAGTTTTAACAAAAGGAGATGATAAGATGAAAAAACAACAACAATTCAGTGCGATTTACTTGTATTTCGTTACTCTCTTTCTCGCTGTAAGCTCGGTTGCGCTTGCACAAATGCAGTTTACTGAGCATAAAATCACGACGAATTTTGAGAATGCCGCTTGTGTTTACGCTACGGATATTGACGGAGATAGCGACATTGATGTTATTGGGGCTTCCAGGGGCACGGACGGTATCAGGTGGTGGGAAAACGATGGGAACGAAAATTTCACGGAGCACATCATTGATCCGGATTTCTTCGAAGCGAATTCCGTCTATGCTGTGGACGTGGATGGAGATGGAGATACGGATGTCATCGGCGCAGCCCTTGCCATCGATTACATCAGTTGGTGGGAGAACGATGGAAACGAAAATTTCACGAAACATGTACTGAAAGATAACATGGTGAAACCAATTACGGTTTACGCGGTTGACGTTGACGGTGATAACGATATTGACATCCTCGGAGGGGATAAAGGTTCAGACGCATTGTACTGGTGGGAAAACAAGGGAAACAGGAATTTCACCGAGCACATAATATCTGATACATTCGAGAAGATATTCAATGTTTTTGCCGACGATATAGACGGGGACGGTGATATGGATATACTTGCCGGTTCGGAAGGAGGTTCGGTAGCCATAATGTGGTGGGAAAACGACGGCAAAGAGAATTTTACTCCCCATGTCGTATCGTCGACCTTTGGCAACGCGACATCGGTGCGAACGGAAGATATCGATGATGACGGCGATATCGATATCCTAGGCGCGTCCTTCAACCTGGGCGACGTATCATGGTGGAAAAACGACGGGAATAATAATTTTACCGAGATGAAAATTGACGATAATTTTCCCGGCTCGGGTGCGGTATATCCTATAGATATGGACTATGACGGCGATATGGACGTGCTGGGAGCGGCGTATAAATCGAACACCATCGCGTTGTGGGAGAACGATGGAAACGAAGTGTTCACGAAGTATGCGATCTCGGATACCTTTAGCGGTGCATGGTATGTTTACGTCACCGACATGGACGGCGACGGAGATCTTGATGTTTTAGGCGCGGCGTACGGCGGAAACCAGATTGCATGGTGGGAAAACATGGCGCTGACACCAGTTGAAGAAATGCCTATTGTCATCCCATCCGTTTTCTCGATTTCAGCATCTCCGAATCCCTTCAATCTTCGAACAACGATACGATACGAGTTGCCGCGTGCAGGGAAAGTCAACATTTTTGTTTTCAATGTCCTGGGACAAACGGTAAAAGTTCTTGAAAAAAGTTTTCAGCACGCCGGTTCCCATACGGTACGGTGGGATGGCAGAGATGAACAAGGTCGTTTTATTACAACAGGTGTGTATATCTGTTTAATACAAGCAGGTGAATATAGTCGATCCGTAAAGCTCATGTTAATAAGGTAGCTTGAACGCGGGGTTGTAGAAGATTTGTTTCGATATGGCGATAGCGACAACGATAGCGATTACGACAACGATAGCGACAGCGGCGATTCATCGGGAATGAGTTCTTGACATTCGTCCGTTTTTTGTTTAGGTTCGGTTGATATTCATGAAGAAGGGACGATCCATGCGGGAGAAAAGGGTTCATTTTCCAATTCTCGTCCCGGTAATGGGACTGAGTTGGCGGAGCCGGGTCCGGGAGGAGTTGATGTGTAAATGGGGGCCGCGAGCAGAAGCCGGGATTCGGCGCCGGGAGGCGCCTCCTACAAGTTCTGTTTGAGAGATTCGGGAGAAGGATTGAATACTCCGGTGTGGAAGGAAGTCCTGAAAATGCGGACAGGCAATGCAAGGCGTTTCAGGCATACATGACCGTGATGGAAAGGGGCTGCGGATAGACGCGGAATCAGGCCCTTTCGGCGCTCCTGTTGTTCCATCCCCCGCTTTTGAAACGCGAAATCGGAAAACCGGGAGAGATCGTCCGCACCCGCAAAACCAAGCGCTTGCCCGGCGTGCTGGACCGCAAGTATCCGGAAGCATCGAGGGATTGCCCCGGCAACGGGTCTTTCCCCTGGAGAAACGATGGAAGAACGTCAAAACCGGCGAAGATGGACGG
>JAJRXL010000306.1 GCA_024276335.1 Bacteroidota bacterium | reverse complement strand
TTCCCGCTCCGAAATATCAATAGCGAGCCCCAGGCAGCCGATGACGTTTCCGCGGTCATCCAACAGGGGCCCGTAATGCAATTCGAAAGCCACGTCGTTCAATTTCACAATGGTGGAAAATTCCTCCCCCGACAGGGCCCTTTTACTATCCTCGACGACCTTGGGGTAATCCCGGAAAACCTCCGGTATCGCTTGACCCACGACTTCTCCCGGTTTGACACCCAGAACGTCCAATCCCTTTCCCTCCGACAGCGTAATAACCCCGTCCCGGTTGAACGCCCAGATGATCACGGGCAACGACTCGAGCACCATCTGCGACCAGTTGTCACGCAGGCTCTCACGCATCGCGAGGCGCTTCAGATTGGCAAGGTACCTGCGAACGAGGCCGTATAACAGCAAGCCGGTAACGACAATGAATGTCAATCCCTTGGCTGTCTGCAACCATGTGATACGAGATACGTCGCGTATAAACATGCCCAGCAGCTGGTCGGAGAAGAATATCCACAGCGCGCCGATTACGACATACACGATGACCAGTTTCGCCGGATCGGATTTTTCGCGAATGTGGAGATGGCCGTGGGATTGCATGAACTAATCCTTTCTCTATCTTTAGTTATGCTAACATATTGAAAAAAACCTTTCGAACCAAGAAAGTTCTTTCGTGAACGAAGTCGCCGTAATGCCAATCTTCCAGCGAGCGTCAACGCCACGAAGCCCTCCCCTTCCCACGGCGCCGCCTTTGTCGCGGGGAACTACGGTGTCCATCCGCTGTCGCATTTCTTCACCGACGCTACGCCACCATAACCAAACAGGAACGACGCCGATTACCCGCACGGGGACTACTTTGCGGGCATCATGTACGCCTTGACAATAAGCCTCTCGCTGTATATATTCCCCATCCCTTCGCGAGGGCGGCCGGTGATATCTGTGCCCGAGAATTGGTTCCCGAACATACGCACGGATGCCGTCGAATGAAATTCTACTTCATCCATTTCGACGCCGAAGCGAGCCCCGATAGTGAACAGATATAGAATACTTCTTAACCTTTTGGAGATAGTATGAGAGCATTTGCGTTCATCCTGGGTGTCATTCTCTTAAGTGGATGCACCACAACACAAATTGTCGTGTCCGATGAATACTCGCCATGCAAGGATTCATTGTATCTCTCGCTGAAATCTCAACCACTGGATAAACTCAGCGATCGTGAATACGATTATCTCTTGATGAAGGACCAGGACTGCCTTGAATATCAGAGATTACAATCGCAACGCTTGAACAAGCAATCGGTCCAGGAATCGATGTGGGCCTCACCTATGACATGGTTATGGACCACTTGTGGATTGATCATGGCCGGGATCGCCGCCTGGGCTCTGTTGGGAGGACACGGATACGATCATATGTATTAGCGCCCTCTTCACTGAAAAGACGCGCTTGATGATTGAAGAATTACGTTTTTAATAAGAAGTCACGAATACAAAGGGGCGTATCCCCTCATTTGGCTTCGATGACGACCTCGATGCTGTCGGGTACAAGCGTAAGAAAATCGTAGCCGGTCGCTGCTTCGATCTGGTCAACCGTTCGCTTGTACACTTCCCACGATCGACTGCTGACACCGTCCCGGTTCGGCATCATCACCGAAACCACCTCCGTATT
>JAJRXL010000305.1 GCA_024276335.1 Bacteroidota bacterium | reverse complement strand
TGGTGGATTTTTCATCACCGGTGCAATTCAAATACTTCACGGAAAATAATTTCGAAAGCATTCCCCAGGTGCAGGCTCTTTCCGAAGATATTCGTTTCAGTATCAAGGTTGTTGCCAGCGTGCTGCCATTCAAGGTAAACGAGTACGTCATTCGGGAGTTGATAAACTGGGACAACATCCCCGAGGATCCCATTTTTCAACTGACGTTCCCGCAGCATGGAATGCTGACGGAACGCGACTTCAACGCCGTTGCGGATTTGATAAGATCCGAGGCCGGTCGCAGCGAAATCCGCGCCGTCGCTAACAAAATCCGTCTGGGTCTCAACCCCCACCCGGCGGGTCAAATGACTCTCAACGTCCCGGTCATGGATGGGCTGGTACTGCGGGGGATGCAGCACAAGTACCGGGAGACGGTGCTTTTCTTCCCCACTTCCGGGCAAACCTGCCATGCATATTGCACGTTCTGTTTCCGGTGGGCCCAGTTCGTCGGTTTGTCCGATTTGAAGTTTGCCGCGAGGGAAGGCGAAATTCTCCGGGACTACGTGTTGCGCCATCCCGAGGTGACCAACGTGCTCTTCACCGGCGGTGATCCATTGGTGATGAAAACCAGCGTTTTGACGCGTTACGTAGAGCCGTTGCTCGATGCGAAGCTGGAGAACCTCCAGACGATTCGCATCGGCACGAAGGCGTTGGCCTATTGGCCCATGCGATTCGTCACCGACAAGGATGCGGGCGACTTGCTGCGGCTGTTCGAACGCATTCGCAAGGCGGGGCGGCAGGTTGCCATCATGGCGCATTACAACCATTATCGGGAGCTGGAAACACCGGTGGCACAGGAAGCGATACGTCGCGTTCTTGATTCCGGCGCCATGATTCGCACGCAATCGCCCCTTGTCGCCCATATCAATGACCGGGCGGAAGTATGGGAAGTAATGTGGCGCGAACAGGTCAGGTTAGGGATGGTGCCGTATTACATGTTCGTCGAGCGGGACACCGGCGCCCGCGATTACTTCAAAATCCCCCTGGAACAGGCTCACAGGATATTCCGGGACGCGTACAAATGCGTTAACGGTCTTTCCCGCACCGTCCGCGGCCCTTCCATGTCCGCGACACCGGGAAAAGTGGAAGTGTCCGGCGTCACCGAAGTGAACGGAGAAAAAGTTTTCGTACTTCGCTTTATCCAGGGGCGGAATCCCGACTGGGTCGATCAACCGTTCTTCGCACGGTTCGATCCGAATGCAAGCTGGATAAACGAGCTCAAACCCGCCTTTGGCCGGGAGAAGTTTTTCTTTGAAGATGAGCTGGAGGAGATCATCTCCAGCAAAACGAAAATGATGGAAACCCTCGCAGCCTGATATCGTCGGGGTTTGCGCGCCATATTTGAGCCGGGGTTCGTCCCCGGTTTTTTATTAGGCCTGGCTGGAATCAATGGTGCATTACCGGCGTGCAAAATAAACCGGTAGTTCATGGGAATGCCGCTTTTTGGTTATATTACTGCTTGTAAACGGGGACGGTGAATTAGTCAATACTTTGCATTTTCATGGATCTATGAGGAGGAATGAGATTTCTCAACGGTAGATTGGGTTTTTGCGCGGCAGCGCTGATCCTCTTCATGGCAATCCCCGCGGGAGTGTATTCTCAATCGCCCTTTTTTCCAACAGCGACGATTACCGGCCGGGTCATCGACCGGGTGACACAGCAGGCATTGATCGGAGTCAAGGTCATCGTCCTGGGCACCGGTTACAAGGGGTTTACAGACGACAACGGGTATTTCACCATTGAGCGGGTTGTCCCGGGGGTGTATCACTTGCGGTTCTCGACTCGCGGATTTACGACCGAGTTTAAGTCAGACGTTGTTGCAGCCAGTGGACGCTCCGTTTTCCTCCAGGTCGAACTGGAAGAAATCAAGAATCCGGTACGAACCATCGCGTCCCCGTCGTCGTACTTTTTCTTTGATCCGATGGCCGTTTCGAGGGTCCTGCAATTCGATTTCGAAGAAGTGCGGCGCAGCGCCGGCGCCCTGGAAGACCCGGAGAGGTTCCTGGCCGGTTTACCGGGTATTCAACCCCTCATCGACAGCCGTATCGAGGCAATCGTACGAGGCAGTTCGCCGGTTGAAAATGTCGTGTACGTGGATGATTTCGAGTTGCCCTTGCCGGATCATTTTGGTCTCCAGGGGTTTTCCGGCGGTCTTCTCGGCATGTATAACCTGAATCAGGTTCGCGGTGTACGGATCCATACAGGGGGGTTCAGCGTCCGCTATGGAAACCGCCTTTCGTCGGTGCTCGAGATGAACATGCGGGAAGGAAATATCCACACTGTTGAAGGGACGCTGGGTATCAACTCCAATGCCGTGGGAGCAGCGTTGGGTGGCCCGGCCGGGGCATCGGCGAACTGGCTTCTTTCCGTGCGGAGGAGTTACCTCGATCTTGCGGGCGGGCCAAAAAGAGAAAAACCCAAGCCCCGCTACTGGGATTTCCTCGGGAAACTGCACTGGAACGTCGATTATCGTAACAGCCTCACATTCGTTGCATTGGCGGGCTTGGACGCCATCGAATACACCCGTTCCGACGGGGAATACCTTATTCCCACATTGCTGATCGACCGCGCCCGGAATGCCCAGGACCAGTATCTCGTGGGAGGAAGATGGATATCGAATTTCGGTCGCAAGGGGCGCATCGATATCAGCGCGTCCGTTACCCGCGGCGAATACGCCCTCACCATACAGGATTCCACGGGTCGAAAGCTGCGCGAGGTCAACGCCTTTGAAAAAGAAATTACGGTGAGGGGAGAAAGTTATCTCCAACTCTCTTCCCGCTTTTTCCTGCGAACCGGCATTGAATTCAAACCCGTCGAATTCCGTAATACATTGGAATGGGTCGGCGATACAAGTGGTTTCGGAAATCCGTTGTCCCCAATTGATGCGGATGTAAAGGAAAATTCACTGAAATTTGCCATGTATTCGGAGGGCGAATTCCTTCTTTTTTCCAATATGTTGTTCAAAGCCGGGGTTCGAATTGATCATTTCGCGTACCTGGACGAATTCACCCTTTCTCCAAGGGTAGGAATGAGGTGGCGGCTCTGGCCCAACGTGACGCTGATCGGGTCGGCGGCTCGCCTGTACCAGAACCCGCCCTATCCCTGGTTGAGCAGTCATCCTGATAACAAGAAGCTCCGGAGCATGTACGCTGATGTCGCTACCGGCGGTATTGAGTATCTTGTGGTTCCCGACTGGAAGTTTACCGCCGAGGTTTACGCCAAGGAATATCGAAACTACCTTGTCAGCGTGGAAGAACCGAGGATGATGTATAATTCGTTGGGCCTGGAAGGTGGGTTCTTTTATGGTGGCAAAGCCGTCAACGCGGGCGTCGGGTATGCGCGCGGTATTGACGTTTCCATAGAAAAAAAGTTATCCAGCGGGTATTACGGAATCCTGAGTTACGCCTTTACCAAGACCCGGTTTAAGGCCCTGGCCGGAGGGTGGGCGCCGGGAACGTTCGATAATACTCATGCGGTGACACTGACCGGCGGCTTACAGCTTTCCCGGGAATGGACACTTAGCGCTCGATGGCAGTTTGCCACGGGAAGACCATATACGCCGTTTGATGTCAAGGCATCCATCGCCGCCCGGCGCGGGGTTTTCCAAAGAGGAAAATTCATGGCATCCCGCTACCCCGAGTATCACCGTCTCGATGTTCGTATCGACTTGAGGTTGAACTTCCATGGCTGGGATCTCGTCGCGTTCGC
Organism: Bacteroidota bacterium; assembly: GCA_024276335.1. Classification (GTDB taxonomy): domain Bacteria; phylum Bacteroidota; class Ignavibacteria; order SZUA-365; family JAADGX01; genus JAADGX01. The sequence goes on along the minus strand of JAJRXL010000305.1, from coordinate 6,776 downwards.
CGAGCTCCGCAATCTCTATAATCGTAAAAACGTGTATGCCTACGTTTGGGATGCCCGTGAAAACGAAATCCGTGAAATCGACCATCTTTCGTTTTTCCCGGTTTTCGGATTCAGCACCGAATTCTAATTCAGCGAGCGGTTTGATTGTTGCTTCTCAACCCCCCGGTATCTAAGTTTACATGATATGGATTTTTTTCTCGACCATATGGATGCGAATACACGAGCGAGAGCGGGAAGAATCGTGACCGCTCACGGAACGCTTCCCACGCCGGTGTTCATGCCGGTCGGGACACAGGGAACCGTGAAGACGTTGCTCCAGGAGGACTTGGAGTCTGCCGGCGCGGGGATCATCCTGGCCAACACCTACCATCTGGCGCTGCGTCCGGGCACTGACACGCTGGAATCGGTTGGCGGTCTCCATCGTTTCATGTCATGGAGCCGGGCGATTTTGACCGACAGCGGGGGCTACCAGGTTTTCAGTCTTTCCAAGCTGCGAAAGCTGGAAGAAGACGGGGTGACGTTTCAATCGCATATCGACGGATCGAGGGCGCATTTCACCCCGGAGAGCGTTATCGATATCCAGCGGGCCATCGGCTCGGATATCATGATGGTGCTCGATGTCTGCCCGCCCGCGGGATGCGGCCGGTTCCATGCAGAACAGAGCCTTCGCCAGACGACGGAGTGGGCGCGCCGGGCACGGGAACACGTGGAGAATACGCGGCCGCTGTACGGCTATGACCAGTCCGCGTTTGGCATCGTCCAGGGGAGCGTGTACGACGACCTGCGCGGACAAGGCGCGGAAGCGCTGGTGGAGTTGGATTTTGACGGCTACGCGATCGGGGGCGTGTCCGTGGGGGAATCCGTGGAAGACATGTATCGCGTGACGCGCATTACCGCCGCAGCGCTGCCGGAAAACCGGCCCCGGTATCTCATGGGGGTAGGGACGCCACAGGATTTGCTTGAAGCCGTTTCGTACGGAGTGGACATGTTCGACTGCGTCATGCCGACGCGGAATGCACGGAACGGCATGGTGTTCACATCCAGCGGTTCCTTCTCATTGAAAAAAGCCGCCCTCCTTTCCGATCCGACACCGATCGATGAAAATTGCGCGTGTCCCGTCTGCCGGAGGTATTCGCGCGCCTACGTCTGTCATCTTTTTCGGGCGCGTGAAATTTCCGGGCTGAGAATGGCAACCGTTCACAACATTTGGTATTATCTTACTCTCATGCGTGAAGCGCGGCTTCATATCGCGGATGGATCGTTTGCCGCGTGGAAAAAGAAAACCCTGGAACTTTTGCAATCGGGAGCGGCCATCGAAGTGGCCTGACATTCAACGATGATTCGATACCATTTACCATTATACATTCAGTAATAATTCAGGAGGAATATTCTCGTGATGGATTTCTTGTTTGCTTTCGCGCCCCAGGGCGGTGACGGAGGAGGGGGTACCGGGTTCATGAGTACCATTATCATGTTCGCCCTCATCTTTCTCATTTTCTACTTCATGATTCTTCGTCCCCAGCAAAAACGCCAGAAAGAGCGGACGGCCATGCTGGGCAGTTTGAAAAAAGGCGACAAGATCATGACCAACGGCGGTATTTACGGCAAGATTATCAACGTTGACGAAAAGACAATCTTGCTGGAAATTGCTGACAACGTCAAGATAAAAATCGACCGCAGTGCCGTCGGTTCCGTCGTGAAAGAAGCTTCGGGGGACTGAACCCAAGCCATGTACGGATTCAACACCATCGAGGAAGCGATCGAGGAATTTCGCCACGGCAAGATCATCATCATTGTTGATGACGAGGATCGTGAAAACGAGGGGGATTTTGCCTGCGCGGCAGAAACGATTACCCCGGAACATGTCAACTTCATGATCCGTGAAGGGCGGGGAATGGTCTGTGCTCCACTCACCGACGACCGCATGCGGCGGCTCGATCTGCAGCTCATGGTGGAAACCAATTCGTCCTCGCACGGTACGAACTTCACCGTGACCGTTGATTACAAGCCCGGCACGACCACCGGTATCTCGGCGGCGGACCGGGCCGCCACGATCAAGGCCCTTGCCGATGAGACGACCCGTCCGGATGACCTGGCTCGCCCGGGACATATCTTTCCCTTGCGGGCGGTTCCCGGCGGGGTGCTTCGACGTGCGGGGCATACCGAGGCGGCGGTGGACCTGACCCGGTTGGCCGGCATGAAGCCCGTCGGGGTCATTTGCGAGATCCTCAACGAAGACGGAACCATGGCTCGCGTACCCCAGCTCATGGAGATTGCCCGGCGGCACGACCTCAAGGTCATCACCGTCAAGGACCTTATCGCTTATAGGCTGCGGCGCGAAAAACTGGTGCGCCGCGTGGTTACGACGCGACTACCCACGCGCTTCGGACAATTCGAGATGCACCTGTTCGAAAATACGGCCGACGGCAAGGAGCACGTCGCCCTGGTGAAAGGCGATGTCGCAAACGGCGAGCCGGTGCTGGTCCGTGTTCACTCCGAGTGCCTGACCGGCGACACGTTCGGTTCGTTGCGCTGCGACTGCAAGGATCAGTTGAACGCCGCCATGATGATAGTCGAGCGCGAGGGGCGTGGAGTCGTGTTGTACATGCGCCAGGAAGGACGCGGGATCGGTCTGGCAAACAAGCTGAAAGCGTACAACCTCCAGGACCAGGGGCTCGACACCGTAGAGGCGAACCTGGAACTGGGATTCAAACCCGATCTCCGGGATTACGGTGTGGGCGCCCAGATGCTGGTGGACCTGGGTGTGAGAAAGATGCGGCTGCTAACCAACAACCCGAAGAAAATAGTCGGACTGGAAAGCTATGGTCTGGAAGTCGTCGAGCGAATCCCGATCGAGGCCGTGCCGGACGAGCACAACAGCCTCTATCTCAAGACCAAGAAGGAGAAACTCGGGCACTACCTTTCCCTGCGGGCGAGGAAATAAACGGAGCGCTGCAGGAATGATGCTCGATGTTGGATGCTAGATTTTCGATTAAGATTGTAAGCACGCGCGTAACGGACCGCGCTCCTACGGTTGTCTTTTACCGCAACGTGTTCACCGTAGGCTTGGCGAAAGCGGGATAACGCAAAGGGGGTTGACTAGAGATATACACTATCAAAATTCGAATTCCCATCGCCCAACACCCGAAACCATGCCCCCCTTGTTTCGTTTGATATAAACTCGTACATTTACTAAGCGTTATTGCAACATAGCCAGAATTCCAAAGGAAGGCTGGCTATGTTTTTTATTCGTTTTGAAATCGAAGGAGAATATCGTGGAAGGAGACGGAGCCGTTTATTTAACGCGCGACCGGTTGACCGAGATAGAGCGGGAACTCCGGGATTTGAAGATCAACGGTCGCAAGCGCATCGCCGATCGTATCGCCGAGGCCCGGGCGCATGGCGACCTGAGTGAAAACTCGGAGTACGACGCGGCGCTGGAAGAGCAGGGCCACCTGGAACGAAAGATATTCCAGATGGAGAACATGCTTTCCCGGGCGCGGATCATCGATCCGAAAGATCTGCCCAACGACCGGGTCTATATTCTGTCCCGCGTGCGATTGAAGAACCTAAAGAACGGCGAAGAAGTGGAGTACCTGATGGTATCCCCGGAGGAAGCGGATTTCGATCAGAACAAGATCTCGGTAACCTCACCCCTGGGAAAGGGTCTCCTGCGCCGAAAGCTTGGCGAACAGGTAAAAATCAAGGTTCCCGCCGGTTTCCTCGAATACGAGATCATCGGTCTTTCCCGCTGATCCTTCTTCGAATCCTGTACGCAAAAGACCGGTTCGCAACCGGTCTTTTGCGTTATTGTAAAGAGATGTCCCGATTCAGTCGGATTTGAGAAGGCGAATAATCTCGATACGTGTTCCCACCTTGATCCGGCACAAGTACATCCCGGGCGGGTACCCGGCGGCGTTCCAGGTGAAGGATTGAATCCCGTGTGCGGCACCTTGTCTGGTGAAGGTTGTTAATACGCGACCATGCAAGTCAAGAATGTCAATTCGCACATCTCCCGGTTCGGCGAGCAAGACGGAGATTGTCGTTTTTCCCTGGAATGGATTCGGCGTATTGGGTAGCACCTTCCATTCCCGCGAGCCTTGATCGGGTGCGACTTCGAGCGTCGGCGAGTGGTTAACGGCGCCGTCAAAATCCACCTGTGCCAGACGGTACCACACGTTGCCTCTTATCGGGAGAAACAACACCCTCGTGTCAATGAATTCGTATTGCCGTTGCTTCACGGATGTGCCTGCCCCGGGAACAAATCCGACAGAAATCCACGGCCCGCCGACTTTAGAACTTCGTTCAATCCTGAAACCGGTGTTATTTGTCTCCGATTCCGTTGTCCACCGCAAAATGATACCTCTCTTTTCCGTGAAAGCGTGGAAGGACGCCAGTTCGATAGGGACTACGAGGTATTCGAATGCGCCGATGTCCCATGCGCCGTTTTGAGGCCTGGAGACGCCGTCGAAATCATCGTTAGGCGCATTGGTTCCCGTGCCTGAGTCGATGGCGGGGGAGTTATTCTGCAAGTGAAAGTCCGCTCCCGCAGCGTTGACGAATTGTGGATCACCGCTCACGGAGTGATCGCCGTACACTTCTTCCGGGTAATTCCTGAAACCGTCGATCAAGTTGTAGTCAACGGTGACGGCGTTCTGTGTGAACTCCTCCAACGCGACCTGGAAGGAAAGGTTCCTGCTACTGATGTTATTGCGGATGAGGACGCTCTGTGCCTGCTTGTTATCGAGTGTAATTCCCCCGCCCCAGTCCTTCCACCCATTGTTATACACCGTATTGTTGACGATGTGGATCGTGTTGAGCGTATGAGTATTAACGCAGCATTTGTGGATGGATATTCCCAGGAACTCGTTGTGATACGAGATGTTGTTGTACACGTAAATATTCTTAAGCAAGCCTCCCTGCTCGGAGCCGATTGAAATACCGTCGCCTAAAAAGACGTCGTGCACGATGTTGTTGTAAATTTTGAAATCGTGTGTGTACTTGTCCCAGGCGTCAACGTATATTCCGACGAATGGGACGGTGTGCACGGTGTTACCGTGTACGGTTCCGTTCGAGGAACCATCTTTGACCACGATGCCTTCACCGCGGTACGTGTTTCCATCGTGGACGTAATTGTTGCTGATTTCGAAATTCGACGTCTCGCCGACGGAAATGCATTCATTGATACTCGCAGCGCCCTTGCTGCACGCATGGACGACTTCGTTATTATCCACGAGGATGTCCGTGGAACTCCACGCGATGATCCCTGACGAAGCGGTGTTATTGGTATAGTTATTCTTAATGATAATATGGTTAGAGTTTTCGACCTGGATGCCGGTATTATTGCCATTCGGCCCGACGTTGATAATTCGTAAACCGGATACGGTGATGTAACCCTTGCCGTCAATTTCGAACAATCCTTCCCATTGTTGGAGGGAAACGGAATTCCCGTCGATTGTTACAACGTCGCCGGGATAGCTCATATACACGATGGGATTTCCCGCTGTCCCCGAACGAACGGGAATAACCTGCTCCGCGTACGTACCCGCTCGTACCAAGACGGTGTCCCCCGCGACCAGCGTGTTCGCGGCCTTTTGAATAGTGCGCCACGGCTGTGATGCCGAGCCCGGGTTGGCGTCGTTCCCGGTTTTTGCCACGTAGTATGTTTTTCCGAAAGCGTCAGGAGAGATGATTGACAGGATCAGGAGCGCGATTGCGGCGAGAGTCATTGCTTTCGTGATACTGCGATCAGGCATCTTCATGGTCTGGCATCCTTTGATGAAGTTACAAGAATCAGAAAACGAGATCGACCCGTACTGGTTAATACATGGTGGAAGGTGAAAATGAGCAAGACCAACGTGGACCTTGAATCGAATGGATCCGAAAAGCAAAAGCAACGTAATTATTTTCTGCCTGTCACACAAATGATTCCAAAAAAACTTGTGTACCTGATGTGAGCTAAAGAAAAATCGGGCGCAGCCCTGAGCGGAGTCGCCACGAAAGTGGTCTCTGCGGGAAAGGGCGGGAAGAGATCTTCTTGGAAACGAAAACTTCCTGTAGTATCCAGTCCCCGGTTTGTTAACAAATGCTGTATCGGTGTATTTTACGACAGAATATTTTGTAATCATTGAGTGAATCATGAATGTTGTTATTCTCGGTTGCGGCCTGGTAGGGAAGGCCATCGTGCACGATCTCTCCGTACATTCCACTACCGATCTCACGGTTGTGGATGCACGGGAAGACGCGCTTGCGCAAGTGAAAGCACTTCCCCGCGTGCAGATACAGCAACAATCTCTGGACAACGAAAAAGACGTCGAAGCGGCTGTTACCGGAGCCGACCTCGTCATTGGAGCATTGCCGGGATTTATGGGATTCGAGGTCTTGCGTTCTGTGATCCGTGCGGGCAGGAACGTGGTCGATATTTCCTTCTTTCCGGAAGATGCGCTGGAGCTGGATGACCTGGCAAGGGAACACGGCGTAACGGCGGTGGTGGATTGCGGTCTCGCCCCCGGACTCAGCAACCTCATCCTCGGGCAGGCAATCGCGGAGTGGGACGAGGTGCGGGCATTCAGTTGTTACGTGGGCGGACTTCCACGCGCGCGCACACTTCCGTACGAGTACAAGGCGGTGTTTTGTCCCACCGATGTTCTCGAGGAGTACACACGGCCCGCCCGGCTGCGGGAGCGTGGAGAAACGGTGGTGCGTGAAGCGCTGTCTGAGGTGGAGCACCTGGAATTCCCCGGAATTGGAACCCTGGAAGCATTCAACACCGACGG
>JAJRXL010000032.1 GCA_024276335.1 Bacteroidota bacterium | reverse complement strand
TCTTTACCTTGGCTTCGTAAAACGACGTCGGAGGAATGGGATACTTGTATTCCATGATCTTGCCTTTCCCGTCGCCGTTGATGCCGTGGCAGGGTTTGCAAAAAATCATGAACCGTTCTTTTCCGCGGGCGCGCACTTGTTACGTGACGTGAAGCGGTGACGTTTCGACGTATGCGCCGTTCCCCAATTTCCCACGGTAGAATGCATCGCCCTCACGCAATTGACCGCGTGCGACCGTATGCTCCACCGGCTCCCGCATTGCGGCGCCGTCGGGAAAGAAGCGGCTTTCGGACTGCGCTTTGTATTTCTCCTGGGTGTCCATATTCGGATTCGGATGAATAGGCGGTTTTTCGGAGCGCGATCCGCGCCCGCAGCCGAAAGAAAAGACCGCAAGCGCAACGCCGACAACCAGGGCAGTGAAACCGGGCGAAAGCATTCGCGGGAAAGGTCCCATTTTCATCATGCGTCCCCCTCGATAGTTTCCACGTCCTTCCCACCGATTGCAGTGAGAAACGCCGCCGTGTTTTCCGCATCGAATTTCGGATCACCCGGTTCGATGCTGATAAAAAACCCGTCGTCGGTGACGCTGGCGAACCGGTCGGAATAAAACACGGGATGGTGCCAGCGGGGAATCCGGTTCAGGACGAACATGCCGAACACCGCTCCAAAAGCGCCGAACAATACGAACAGCGCAAAGGTGATGATGATATACGCCTGCCAGCTCCAGAGCGCCTTGCCGCTTAAAATTAACGGGTATTCCACGGTGGTCACCCAGCCCTGGAGACCGAGCCCGACTGCCGCTCCCAGGACAGCCATACCGCCCACGATAAAACCCAGGGGCGACCGTTTCAGGCCCATGGCATCGTCCATGCCGTGGATCGGAAACGGTGAATGGCAATCGAAACGAGTGTATCCTTCATCACGGACCTTTTCCGCGGCGTGGAGGAGCTCACCCGGGGTTTCGAAGGATGCGATGATTGCTTTCACTTCTTTCATGACGGAACTCCCTCGCCAACCGCTTTTTCGGAACCGAAGTCTTCTTCATGGTAATGGGGGTCGGCCTGGGGCAACACGCCTTTTACTTCGGACATGGCGATTGCCGGCAAGAATCTCAGGAAAAGCAGGAACAGTGTGAAAAACAGTCCGAAACTCCCGACGAACGTGAGAACGTCCCACAGCGTCGGTGCGTAATAATCCCACGAGGAAGGCAGGAAATCGCGGGACAGTGATGTCACCGTGATCACGAAGCGCTCGAACCACATGCCGATGTTCACGAATATCGAAAGCACGAACATGATGGGAACGCTGCGCCGCACTTTCTTGAACCAGAAGAACTGCGGCGTGATGACGTTGCAGGCCATCATGATCCAGTACGCCCAGGCATAGTTGCCGAAAGCCCGGTTCACGAACGTGAATACCTCGTAGAGATTTCCGCTGTACCATGAGATAAAGAATTCCATGATATAGGCGTAGCCCACCATGCTGCCCGTTACGAGAATGATCTTGTTCATCTTCTCGAGGTGATCGATCGTGATGATGTTCTCGAGGCCGTAAACTTTCCGGGCGATAAGCGTCAGCGTCAGCACCATGCCGAAACCGGAAAAGATCGCTCCGGCAACGAAGTAAGGCGGGAAAATGGTCGTGTGCCAGCCGGGCAGGAGACTGGTGGCGAAATCCGTACTCACCACGCTGTGTACGGAAAGCACCAGCGGTGTAGCCAGTCCGGCCAGAAGGAGATAACCAAGTTCGTAGTGCTGCCACTGCCGGTTGCCGCCCCGCCAGCCCAGGGACAGGAATCCGAACACGAGCCGTCGGATCTTCGTCTTCGCCCGGTCGCGCAGTGTTGCAAGATCGGGCACCATGCCGACGTACCAAAACAGGAGCGAAACGGTGAAATAGGTTCCCACCGCGAAGACATCCCATAGCAGCGGACTGCGGAAGTTCGGCCACACACCCATCTGGTTAGGCACCGGCGCCAGGTAATATGCCACCCAGAACCGGCCCACGTGGAATCCCGGAAAGATACCGGCGCAGATAACCGCCACGATGGTCATGGCCTCCGCGAAACGGTTTATGGAGGTACGCCACCGCTGGCGAAGAAGAAAGAGAATCGCGGAAATCAGGGTCCCGGCGTGACCGATACCGACCCAGAACACGAAGTTCACGATCGCCCAGCCCCAGCCGACGGGATTGTTCAGACCCCAGACGCCCGTCCCTTCCCACACCAGCCAGCCCAGAGATCCCAGCAGGATCAACGTGCCGGACGAGGCAAAACCGAACAGCACCCACCACATGGACGGTGGTTTCTTTTCAATGATGCCGCAGACTTTCTCCGTAACGGATCGGAACGTGTGCCCTTCTTTGATGAGAGGATTATCCCCTCCATGAGGGTGTTCCGCGGCAACGACTGCAATGGGTGATTGATTGTCCTGATCGTTCAATGTCTCTTTACCTGAAAATTGAAAACCGATTACGTTTCGCTGTTCTTCCTTTCCAGTTCCGGGTTGGGATTGGTCAGCCGGGCGAGGTACGTGGTGCGCGGCCGGAGATTGAACTCGCCCAGTAATGCGTAATCACGGTTCCGCCGCTTCCATTCCGCCACCCGGCTGTTTTTGTCGAGAATGTTGCCGAACACGATGGCTTGCGTGGGGCAGGTTTCCTCGCAGGCGGGACGAATATCGCCGTCGCGGAGCTCACGCCCCTCGCGTTTAGCGACGATTTTTCCCCGCTGGATCCGCTGCACGCAGTACGTGCATTTTTCCATGACGCCCCGGAATCGAACCGTAACGTCCGGGTTCTGCGCCATCTGCACGATCTCCGGGAGGTCTTTCGTGTAGTTGAAAAAATTGAACCGCCGGACCTTGTAAGGACAGTTGTTCGAGCAATACCGCGTGCCGATGCACCTGTTGTAGGCCATGGTGTTCAGTCCTTCCTCGTCGTGCGACGTGGCGCCGACCGGGCACACCTGCTCGCAGGGCGCCATCTCGCACTGCATGCATCCAACAGGCTGGACGCGGACAGCGGGGTTCTCGACCTCGCCGTGGAAGTACCGGTCAATCCTGATCCAGTGCATCTCACGGCCGTTAAGCACCTC
>JAJRXL010000304.1 GCA_024276335.1 Bacteroidota bacterium | reverse complement strand
TCTGAAATATGCATATTATTTTGGCTCTGATTCTCGTTTGGCGAATAAACAAACCATAAACTATCAGAAAAAGCGATGTGAAGCAACGATGCGGGACGATCCCTTGTCATGGATTTCCGGAATGGGGGGTCTCGCCTTTGATGCAGAGAGGGGATTCTGCAACCTTTGATTAACGAAAGCGCGTTAACAGACAGAAAGGAACTATCCTTGAATAGAAGAACAGCTCTTCGATCGATCCTGGCCGGGACTGCGGGGCTCCTGGCCATCAACGCCGACCTGACGGGGTTCTCCCCCTCGCTGGCGGGGACGTTGAAACTGGACATCAACGATCCCCGGTTCTCCGCGCTTCAGAGCATCGGAAGCGCCGTGAAGATCGGTAACGCGATTGCGCCCGGCATCCAGAACGTCCTCCCCGGCTTCTACCCCATGTCCGTCGTCCGGGAGACCGAAAGCGTCGTGCGTGCCGTGGCGATGGAGTGCACCCACAACGGCTGCATGGTGGGGGAATTCACGGCCGATCTCTTTACCTGCCCTTGTCACGGCTCCCAGTTCACCTCGGCCGGAAGCGTCGTGCGAGGACCGGCAGCGCTGCCGCTTCCCGCCTACAACGCCACGCTTGCGGGCAGCATCGTTACCGTGACCGGATTGCCCGGAGACCGGGACTGGATATTGACCTCGGTTGACAGCCCCGCGACGCCGAGCACGATTTCGCTCTTCCGGAACTACCCGAATCCCGTGGGAGCAGGCGAGAGGGCGGAAATAATGTACCGGGTCGAGACAACCGTGGCACTGGCGCTCGACGTGTTCGACGCCGCCGGACGCAACGTTGCCGTCCTGGCCCGCGGGCTCCACAAGCCGGGTGTGTACCGCAGGACCCTGGACGCCGGTTCGCTCGCGCCGGGCGTGTACTTCCTGATGCTCCGGGCGGGTTCCTTCGTCGAGAGCAAGCGCCTGGTGATCGCGCGATAATCCATCAGTACACCACGAAGCACGAGGACGGACGCCATGCCGACCGCAAACGATAGGACGTTTTATCTCACCGGCGCCTCCAGCGGAATCGGGAAAGCCCTTGCCCTGGAACTGGGAAGCTCCGGGCTGAACGTCATCCTGGCTGCGAGAAGAATGGAACTGCTCGAGGACGTCGCGCGGCAGGTCGAAGAGCGGGGAGGACTGGCGTTGCCGGTGCGGACCGACGTCACGGATTACGAGTCGATGCGCCGGAGCGTCGAGGCGGGCATCGAGCGCTTCGGCGGGCTGGACGTGGTCGTTTTCAACGCGGGGCTGGGTCGTCCCCCCGAGGGCAGCGAGGGCGTCGAGGGCAAGCTGGCGGTGGTGCGCACGAATTTTATCGCCGTCCTGTACGGTTTCGACGTCGTCGTACCGCTGTTTCGCTCCGGCGGCGGCGGGGTCATCGTCGGTGTTTCCAGCCTGGCCGACGTCCGGGGTTTCGCCGGGTCCGCCGTGTACAGCGCGTCGAAGGCGGCCCTGACGCTGTACCTGGAAGCCAGGCGCGCCGAGCTGGAACCGGACGGGATCCACGTGATGACCGTTCGGCCGGGGTTCTTTCGCACGCCCATGACCGAGCCCAACAAGTTCCACATGCCTTTCCTGTCCGAGCCCGACAAGCTCGCCCGGGCCATCCTGCGCGGTATCCGACTGCGTCGGCGAATGGTCGTCTCGCCGATGCCCATGTGGCTGCTGACCGGGATGCTCAGGCGTTTGCCGGGGTGGCTGTTCGACCGGCTCAACGCGAGTTCCTACCGGAAAATCAGGAAAGACCACGCGCAATGAGCTCCGGGCTCTACCATCTCGTGCTGCGCCTGCCGGCGCCGGTAACGACGCGGATCGGCGCCCTGGGGACCGTGACACTGCCCGCCGGGTGGTACGTGTACACCGGCAGCGGCGGCGTCAACCTCGAACGCCGCGTGGAGCGGCATTTCCGGCGGAGCAAACCCCTGCGCTGGCATATCGACTACCTCACCACCCATCCGGGCGTGCGCGTAGTG
>JAJRXL010000303.1 GCA_024276335.1 Bacteroidota bacterium | reverse complement strand
CGTTGCAGGATATCCCGGTGGGCACGATCGTCCACAACATCGAGATGAAGCCGGGAAAAGGTGCACAGCTTGCACGGAGCGCCGGTGTCTCGGCCCAGTTAGTCGCCCGCGAGGGCCGGTACGCACAGATCAAGCTCCCGTCGGGCGAGGTGCGAATGCTCTTGACGAATTGTTACGCTACAATCGGCGAGGTCGGCAATTCCGATCACGAGAACATCAGCTTGGGAAAGGCAGGCCGATCGCGTTGGCTCGGTATCCGGCCGCAGACGCGCGGCATGGCCATGAACCCGGTGGACCATCCCAACGGCGGCGGTGAAGGGCGTTCCAAGAGTGGCGGCGGCGGGCAACATCCGATGTCGCCGTGGGGCGTTCCGGCCAAGGGCTACCGGACGAGAAAGAAGAAAAATCCTTCAGACAAGTACATCATCAAGCGGCGGAAGAAGTAACTATGGCTCGATCGCTGAAAAAAGGTCCGTACATCGATCAGAAATTATTGATGAAGGTTGAGGCGTTGCGCACCATCAACCAGAAAAAAGTTATCAAGACGTGGGCACGGAACACGACGATTCCACCGGAATTTGTGGGCTACACCTTCGCCGTGCACAATGGTAACAAGTTCATCCCCGTGTACGTGCAGGAAAACATGGTCGGGCACAAGCTCGGTGAGTTTGCACCGACCCGTATCTTTCGTTCGCACCCGGGCGGTAAATCCGAACGGTCATCCTAAGGTTGGTCTCACAAGGAATCAGAGAATCAAGAAGCAACATGGAAGCACGAGCAATAAAACGTTTTACACCCGGTTCGCCGCGCAAGATGCGGTTGGTGGCGGATTTGATCCGAGGCAAGTCGGTCGAGGAAGCGCTGAATATCCTGCACTACTCATCAAAACATGCCTCCCAGGTCATCGAACAGACACTGCGTTCCGCTATCGCGAACTACCTCAATACACCCGGTGTCGGGAAAATCGAGCCGAACCAGGTGTTTGTGAAGAAAATCACCGTGGATGGTGGCCCCATGGTCAAGCGGATTATGCCCGCTCCCATGGGCAGGGCATTCCGAGTCAGGAAACGAATGAGCCACCTTACTATCGTCGTAGATGAACTAGAAATGAAGTAACGAAAGGTTATTCAGGAGGACTCTTGGGTCAGAAAACACATCCGATCGGATTTCGATTAGGAATTATTCGCGACTGGGATGCGAATTGGTACGATGAGAAAACCTTCGCGAACAAGCTGAAGGAAGACCTTCTTGTGCGCAACTACCTCAAGCGCCGTCTCCCCAAGGCGGGGATCTCGCGCGTCGTGATTGAGCGCACACCGAAGCGCCTGGTGCTGGGAATTCACACTTCCCGGCCGGGGATCGTTATCGGAAAGAGTGGGAAGGAAATCGCCCAGCTCGAGGAGGAAATCAAAAAGATTACCACCAAGGAAGTGAAGATTCTCATTTCCGAGATTAAACGACCCGAACTGGACGCCTTCCTGGTTGCGGAAAATATCGCCGCGCAGATTGTCGGGCGGATTTCGTTTCGGCGGGCCATGAAAGGCGCGATTTCCGCGGCGATGCGCATGGGCGCGGAAGGTGTACGCGTCATGTGTGCCGGGCGTCTTGGCGGTGCCGAGATGTCGCGTACAGAACAGTACAAGGAAGGTCGGATTCCGCTCCACACGTTGCGGGCGGATATCGATTACGCGCAAACAACAGCACAGACCATTTACGGGACGATCGGCGTGAAGGTCTGGATTTGCCGGGGCGAGGTTGTCGGCAAGCGCGGATTTTTTCAGGACCGGGATCGTCAAGACCGTGACCGCAGAGGATTATAAAAAAGGTAGAATGCAGCCATGTTAATGCCGAAACGAGTAAAATACAGGAAACAGCAACGAGGGCGGATGCGGGGGAAAGCGTACCGGGGCTCCACCGTCGCTTTTGGTTCATACGCGTTAAAAGCGATGGAGCCTGCGTGGATTACAAGCCGGCAAATTGAAGCAGCCCGCGTCGCGCTGACCCGAAAAATGAAGAGAGACGGACAGGTATGGATCCGAATATTTCCCGATAAACCGGTAACCAAGAAGCCTGCGGAAACGCGGATGGGCAAGGGGAAAGGCGCTCCGGAGTACTGGGTCGCCGTCGTAAAACCCGGGCGCATCATGTTCGAGGTTGACGGCGTATCGAAGGAAATCGCCATGGAAGCGTTGCGCCTGGCGTCCCATAAGCTCCCGATCAAGACAAAGGTCGCGGTCCGTCACGATCTCATGCTCGATGATTAAGGAGAGAGGATGATTATGACAGCACGTGAAATCAGGGAACTATCAGACGAGGATCTGCTTGCGCAATTGGCGGAAGAAAAGGAAAACCTCATGAAACGGCGCTTTCAGGCGGCCTCCAGTCAATTGACTGACGTAACGACGATCAGGAAAGCAAAACGTGACATTGCCCGGTTGATGACCGTGCTGAAAGAGCGCGGCTTAGTTGAACGGCCTAAAACAACACCGAAGATACAACAATGACGAATACGGAAACAACACGACAAATGCGAACACGGAGTTCTCGCAAGGTGCGACAGGGAGTTGTGGTCAGCGCAAAGATGAACAAGACCATTGTGGTGCTGGTCGAGCGGAAGGTCCGGCATCCGTTGTACCGGAAGTATTTCAAGAAATCGAAAAAATTCATTGCACACGACGAGCATGAAACAGCGACTGTGGGCGACCTGGTCCAGATCATGGAGACCCGCCCCATCAGTAAAACCAAGCATTGGCGGCTGATGGAAATCGTGGCCCGCGCGCGGTGACGTGTTCCGAAATTCAGGATAAGCAAGCAAAATGGTTCAGGAAGAAACACGATTAATAATTGCGGACAACTCCGGGGCAAAGAAAGCCCTGTGTATCCGGGTACTGGGTGGTTCCGACCGCCGGTACGCCTCCGTGGGTGATACTATCGTGGTAACGGTAAAATCGGCGATACCCGGTGGGGGCGTGAAGAAAGGAGAGGTCTCGAGAGCCGTGGTTGTACGCACGAAAAAGGAAGTGCGGCGCTCGGATGGCTCGTATATCCGCTTCGATGAAAACGCCGCGGTGCTGATAAATGATGCGGGAGAACCCCGGGGGTCCCGCATTTTCGGCCCTGTGGCCAGGGAACTTCGCGATCGCAAGTACATGAAGATTGTTTCCCTGGCGCCGGAAGTCGTTTAATGCGTTCCTGTATAAGCTGAGAGAGATCGTATGAAAATCAAGAAAGGTGACTTAGTTGTCGTGATAGCCGGGAACGGCCGGGGGAAGACCGGAAAGGTCCTCCGTGTATTCCCAAAAACGCAACGGGTGATTATTGAAGGTGTCAATCTGGTGCATCGGCATCGCAAGCCGACCCAGACCAATCCGCAGGGCGGGATTTCCGAGCAAGAAGCGCCGGTGCACGTCTCGAACGTCATGCTGCTCGATCCCAAGACAAGCGCACGGACGCGGATTGGCAAAGCGCCGATCATCGATGAACATACTGGCAAAACCCGGTACGTCAGGAAAAGCGTTGCTACCGGTGAAACCCTCGAATAAGATTATCAAGAAGAACGGTAATGGCAAGTAAAAAGACAAAAACGAAAGGCGTAAAGCCGGACACCAAGCCTGCTGGAAAGGGGAAAAAGAAGGTACAGCATGGTGACGATCCACCAGGTGAAGTGCGATTGTACGAGGTGTACAAAAAAACCATCGTACCCCAAATGATGAAAACGTTCGGGTATAAAAGCATTATGCAGGTTCCACGGTTGGAAAAGATCTCCATTAACATGGGGGTCGGCGAGGCCGTACAGGACCCGAAGCTCCTGGATGCCGCGATCAACGACCTGGAGATTATTACCGGCCAGCGTCCGGCGATTACCCGAGCCAAGCGTAGCGTGTCGAATTTCAAGCTACGGACCGGTATGCCCATTGGTTGCCGGGTGACCTTGAGGCGTGCTCGCATGTACGAATTCCTTGATCGATTCATCGGTATCGCCATTCCGCGTATCCGCGATTTCCGCGGTATTCCGGACAAGTCGTTTGACGGGCGGGGGAGTTATACGCTGGGCATCAAGGAGCACATCATTTTTCCCGAGATCAACGTGGACAAGATCTCGAGGATTATGGGTATGGATATTACGTTCGTGACCAGTGCGAAAACGGACGAAGAAGCCAAAGCGTTGCTGGAAGCGTTCGGGATGCCGTTCGTAAAACCGCAACCACAGTAAACGAGTTTTACATTCATTCAACTGAAAACGTATGGCACGATTAGCACTAATAGCAAAATCAAAGAAAACTCCGAAATTTTACACGCGTCAGCGAAACCGGTGCGGCCGGTGCGGCCGTCCGCGTGGTTATTACCGGAAATTCGGCTTGTGCCGGATCTGTTTCCGGGAGCTTGCGCTGGAAGGTAAAATTCCCGGCGTACGGAAAGCCAGTTGGTAACTATCAGGGTATGAACCAAGATGACTGATCCAATCGCAGATTATTTAACGCGCATTCGCAATGCCTGCAAGGCCAGGCATAAAAAGGTGGACATTCCCGCATCGAACTTGAAAAAGGCGATAACGGATATCCTGTATAAGGAGAAGTTCATCAGTGGATATTCCATTATCAAGGGCGGTCCCCAAAGCACGATCCGCGTCTACTTGAAGTACAAAGACGGAGAGAGTGTCATCCAGGGACTGGAGCGAATCAGTCGTCCCGGATTGCGGCTGTATGCCGGAAGCAAGGAATTGCCGCGCACATTGAACGGGTTGGGAATCACTCTGGTTTCGACCCCGAAGGGCGTCATGATCGATGCGCATGCCCGTCAACAGAACGTGGGCGGTGAAGTCCTTTGCCGGGTTTGGTAAAATGCATTTGTGAGATGAGAGTAATTCTAGGAGTCCATTGTGTCACGAGTTGGTAAAAATCCGGTCAGCATCCCCGATAACGTCAAAGTCCAAAAGGACGGTCTTTTGCTCACGGTGGAAGGCCCAAAGGGGATGATGACGTATGCGATTCATCCGAATATCAATGTTGAGATCGGAACGTCCGAAATCACGGTCACACGCCCTGACGAGACGCGGAAAAACCGCGCGCTTCATGGAACGGTGCGATCCAACATTCAGAATATTGTCACGGGGGTCGTGGAGGGATATGAGAAAAAACTGGAGCTGCACGGAGTCGGGTACCGCGCGGAATGGAAAGGCGCGTTCCTGCTCCTTAACCTGGGATATTCCCACACGATAGCCTTTGTGCCGCCAGAGGGCATTACGATAACTGTGGAAGGCACCAATGTCATCAGTGTCTCCGGCATCGACAAGCAGTTGGTCGGCCAGGTAGCGGCAAAAATCAGGTCGTTCCGCAAGCCTGAACCCTACAAATTGAAAGGTGTTCGCTACCAGGGCGAATACATCCGCCAGAAAGCCGGTAAGACGGCAGCCAAGTAATAACAGGAGAAAGCGTACGAACTCAGTTTTTATCCAAAGATGAAAGCGATTCGTAGGAGAACAACGCGATGAAAAAAGGGAATTTACGGTTAAAGAAACGGCGCTTGCGCCGGAAGTATCATATCAGGCGGAAAATCCAGGGGACGGCCGAACGGCCTCGTCTGGTTGTGTATCGAAGCCTGAACCATATCTACGCCCAGCTCGTGGATGACCAGACGGGGCATACCTTGGCCAGCTTTTCGAGTAATTCCCGCGACTTCAAAGAACAGCTCAAGTCCGTGAAGGGAAAAATGAACGTGGCCACCAGTGTGGGCAAGGAACTGGCCAAGAAGGCGTTGGAAAAGAATATTACCAAAGTTGTGTTTGACAGGAACGGCTACCTCTTTCACGGACGTGTGAAAGCCCTTGCCGATGGAGCCAGGGAAGGTGGCTTAACCTTTTAACCAGGATAAACAGGAGTACAATTGTTGACGACACGGATCAAGGCTAGCGACCTGGAATTAAAGGAAAAGGTTGTTGAAATCAACCGCGTGGCCAAAGTGGTCAAGGGCGGAAGGCGTTTCGGATTCAACGCCATCATCGTGGTCGGTGATGGTGAGGGGCATGTCGGCGTGGGGCTTGGAAAAGCCAACGAAGTTGCCGACGCCATTGCCAAGGGTGTCGAGGATGCGCGAAAGAACCTGTTTGCGGTTCCTATTATCAAGGGGACTATCCCGCATGCCATTATCGGCAAGTATGGTGCTGGCAAGGTGCTATTGAAACCCGCTTCACCGGGAACCGGATTGATTGCCGGCGGCGGTGTGCGCGCGGTGTTGGAAATGGCGGGTATTCAGGACGTTTTGACAAAATCCATGGGCTCTTCGAACGCGCACAACTCCGTGAAAGCGACGGTCGTCGCCCTCAAATCGCTCAACGATGCGTTCATGGTCGCGGAACGGCGTGGTGTGACACTGAAGGAACTGTTTCATCAATCAGAAGAGACGGCATAGGTCATGGCGAAACTCCGAATAACGCAGAAGCGAAGTATTATCAAGCGAATCGAGAAGCAGAAGCGCACCATCAAAGCGCTGGGCCTGGGACGGCCGAACCGGTCTGTCACTCACGAAGATACCCCACAAATACGGGGGATGATCCGCGTGGTGCAGCATCTGGTTGAAGTTGAAGAGATCAACGATTAGTCCATTGGGAAAGAATTGGAAGAACACGACATGAATCACTTGGGAAATTTAAAGCCGGCAGAAGGTGCAACGAAGAAGCGCAAACGGGTGGGGCGTGGCCAGGGCTCCGGTCGCGGCGGAACCTCTACGCGCGGGCATAAAGGATCGAAGTCCCGTTCCGGTTACAAGAAAAAGATCGGTTTCGAGGGTGGCCAGATGCCGTTGTACCGCCGTGTGCCGAAATTCGGATTCAAGAACATCAACCGGGTGGAATACCTCGCTGTAAACGTCGGCCGCCTGGAGGTATTGGCGCAAAAGGGCGCGTTCGAAGACGGGCTCGTCACCCCGGGGATATTGATCAAGCACGGCGTGATATCCAAGGCGAGGGATCTGGTCAAGATTCTTGGCAACGGTGATTTGAACACCAAGCTTACGGTCAAGGCCCATGCATTCAGCAAATCGGCCATTGAAAAAATCACGGCTTCCGGCGGCAGCGTCGAAGTACTATCCGTTAACCAAGAAGGGTAACCATGGCAGGAATCGGAGAAAGCCTTCGGAATATTTTCAAGATACATGAACTCCGACAGCGGGTCCTGTTCACTCTTGGTTTACTGGTTGTAGTACGCCTTGGGGCTCAGATTACGCTTCCCGGCGTGGATACCTCGGTGCTCGCGGACTTTATCAAATCGCAAGCGGATTCCAACACGTTATTTGGACTTTTCGACCTGTTTGTCGGCGGTGCATTCCGGAACGCAGCCATCTTTTCGCTGGGCATCATGCCGTACATCACGGCATCCATTATCCTGCAGCTCATGGGAGCGGTGTTTCCGTATTTCCAGAAGTTGCAAAAGGAAGGCGGGGAAGAGGGACGCAAGAAAATCACCCAGTACACCAGGTACGGGACGGTTGCCATTGCGTTCATGCAGGGATGGGGCGTCAGTATCCGCTTGCAAAACATGACAGCGCCCAACGGCATGCCCGTCGTGCCGCAGGAAGTGCAAGGATTGCTTTTTACGTTGTCCAGCATGATCATCCTGGCGGGCGCAACGACGTTTCTCATGTGGCTTGGTGAGCAGATTACCGACCGTGGTATCGGCAACGGCATTTCCCTCATTATCTTCATCGGCATTGTCGCCCGGCTCCCGGATGCGATTATCGGGGAATTCATGACGAGCCGGAACATCATCATCGAGGTTATCATCTTGCTCGCCATGGCGGTTATCGTGGCAGCGGTCGTGATGATCACGGAGGGAACGAGGAGGATCCCGGTTCAGTACGCCAAGAGAGTCGTAGGTCGAAAGGTGTACGGCGGGGTTACGCAGTACATCCCTATGCGGGTGAACACGGCCGGCGTTATGCCGATCATCTTTGCGCAGGCGATCATGTTCATCCCGAGCACGTTGTTCATGTTCTTCCCGGAGAGCGAGTTCATCGCCACGTTGTCCGTTTATTTCCGGTATGATTCGTTCGTGTATGCGATCATATACGCGATCATGATTATCTTCTTCACGTATTTTTACACGGCCATCGCGTTCAACCCCAAGGATGTGTCCGACACGATGAAGAAGCAAGGCGGGTTTATTCCCGGGATACGCCCGGGGCAGCACACCGCGGACTATATTGACAACATTCTGACCAAGATCACCTTGCCGGGCTCCATTTTCCTGGCCCTGGTGGCAATCCTTCCGACCTTCATGATGAAGCTCAACGTGTCGCCGTCCTTTGCGCAGTTCTTTGGCGGTACGAGCTTGCTCATCATCGTGGGCGTAGCGCTGGATACGATGCAGCAAATCGAATCACACCTGCTCATGCGGCACTACGACGGATTCATGAAGAGTGGAAAAATCCGTGGCAGAATAGGACGAGGGTGATGGAGACTAATGGTTTCGCTTAAGAGTGAAGAAGAAATCGAGTTGATGAAGGAAAGCAATCGCATTGTCAGTGATACGCTCCGGTTGCTCGGTGCGCATATCGCGCCTGGCATTGAGACGTTGGCGTTGGATCGGATGGCGGAAGATTTCATTCGGTCGTGCGGTGCCGTACCGGCATTCAAAGGTTATGGCGGCAATGGGAGAACGCCTGCGTATCCGGCCACGCTCTGCGTTTCCATAAACGAGGCGGTGGTGCACGGCATTCCCTCGCGACGCAGATTGGCGGAAGGTGATATCGTGTCGATCGACGTTGGCACGAGAAAAAACGGTTGGTTTGGAGATGGGGCATGGACGTTTACGGTAGGGGCTGTTTCAAGTGTGAAGCAACGCCTCCTCGATGTGACGCGCGAATCCTTGTTCCGGGGTATCGAGCAGGCCCGGGTGGGCAACCGGTTGTATGATATATCATACGCCGTACAGACACACGTGGAACAACACGGGTTTTCTGTTGTGCGCAGCCTGGTCGGACACGGCATCGGCCGGGACCTGCACGAGGAGCCCCAGGTCCCGAATTTCGGACGCGCGCGCACGGGAATGAAGCTGAAGGCGGGCATGACGCTTGCCATCGAACCGATGGTGAACATGGGCAATGCGGAGGTGGTCGTGGGAGAAGATCACTGGACGGTGCAGACGGCGGACGGCCTGCCATCGGCACATTTTGAACATACAGTGTACATTTCCAGAAATGGACCAGTACTATTAACCAATCATTTTGTCGAGGAATATGCCTAAACAAGATGCCATCACGGTTGACGGGGTCGTCACAGATACGCTGCCGAATGCCATGTTCAAGGTGCGGTTGGATAACGGACACGAAATCATTGCCCATGTGTCGGGCAAGATGCGGATGCACTTCATTCGCATTCTCCAGGGAGACAAAGTGACGGTGGAGTTGTCGCCGTACGACTTGACCAAGGGACGCATTACGTATCGATACAAATAACAGGAAATCACGGAGAATACATCATGAAAGTACGTGCATCGGTTAAGAAAATGTGCGACAAGTGCCAGATCGTTCGCCGTAAAGGCGTGGTCCGGGTTATTTGTTCCAACCCCAAGCATAAGCAACGGCAAGGATAATGAAGTTGAATATCTTTCCGAATAACAGGTAAAAGGAGTTTCCAGTGGCACGCATTGCAGGAGTTGATTTACCCAAGAATAAGCATATTGCCATCGGGCTGACGTACATCTATGGGATCGGCATATCCACGGCCAAGGAAATCTGTGACGAAGCTGGCGTTGACTATGCCAAGAAAGTCAACGAACTCAATGATGACGAAGTCAGTGAGATCCGGAACATCATCCAGAGCCGTTTCAAGGTGGAAGGAGCCCTGCGCGGTGAAGTGCAGATGAACATCAAGCGCCTGATGGATATTGGGTGTTACCGCGGTCTACGCCATCGGAGAGGGCTGCCGGTTCGCGGACAGCGCACCAAGACCAATGCCCGGACCCGGAAAGGGAAGAAGCGCACGGTCGCGGGGAAGAAGAAAGCGCCGAGAAAGTAACGAATCCGGATGTTCAAGGTACAATTGTAAGGAGCTATTGTGGCGAAACAATCACGCAAATCCAAGAAGAAGATTCAAGTCGATACAACCGGACGGGCTTATATCAAGGCTACGTTCAACAATATCATGGTCACCTTAACGGACGTGTACGGCAACACCATTTCGTGGTCGAGCGCGGGAAAAATGGGATTCAGGGGATCGCGCAAGAATACGCCGTACGCCGCCCAAATGGCGGCCGAGAACGCGGCGAAGGAAGCATACGACCTTGGATTGAGAAAAGTCGATGTGTATGTAAAGGGTCCCGGCTCCGGGCGCGAGGCAGCTATCCGGGCGCTTCAGACCGCGGGGCTGGATATTATTTCCATCCGTGACGTCACCCCGATTCCACACAACGGGTGCCGTCCGCCGAAGAAAAGACGAGTTTAATTCATCACGATTGGAACAGGGTTTGAATGGCACGATATCTTGACGCAAACTGCAAGCTTTGCCGGCGGGAACGCCAGAAGCTCTTTTTAAAAGGAACCAAATGTTTCACGGAGAAGTGTCCGCTGGAGCGGAGGAATTTCCCGCCGGGACAACACGCACACGCGCGCCGGACAAAGATTTCCGAGTACGGGGTACAGCTCCGCGAAAAACAAAAAATCCGGCGGATTTACGGGGTGCTTGAACGTCAGTTCCGTAATTACTTCCAAAAGGCCAGCCAGCAGAAGGGGGTTACCGGTTCCAACCTGATCAGGCTGCTGGAGCGTCGCTTGGACAATGTGGTTTACCGACTGGGGCTTGCTCCATCGCGGAAAACCGCGCGCCAGCTTATTATCCACCGTCATTTCACGGTAAACGGTCGCCGAGTCAATATCCCCTCCATGCTCATGAAACCTGGCGACGTCATCCAGGTCGTGGAGCAAAGCCGGTCGCTGGATATCATACACAACTCGGTGCAGCGCGTGCGGGATACCCAGATGTATCCCTGGCTGAATCTTGACAAGGCCGCACTCAAGGGAACCTTCCTCGAAATACCTGAACGTCAGGATATTCCGTTACCAGTGCATGAACAGTTGGTCATTGAGTTGTATTCGAAGTAATGCGATTGACCACGCTGAGAGTATCGAACTTTGAATCTGGCATTTTAACCTCTAGATAGTAAACGTAACAGATATGACCATGAATTTGATTCAGATGCCTGACGGCATCGTCCTTGACGAGGCGAGTTATTCGACGACGTATGGCCGGTTTATAATCCAGCCGCTGGAAAAGGGCTACGGCGTGACTATCGGGAATTCCTTCCGTCGGATCCTGCTGTCTTCACTTCCGGGCTCTGCCATTATCGGGGTGAAAATCGAGAATGTCCTGCACGAGTTCTCGACGATCGAAGGAGTAGTCGAAGATGTTGCCGAGATCGTCCTGAACCTGAAAGAGGTTCGTTTGAAACCGATCAATGACAAGGCAAACCGGATCGTGGTCCCCGTCAAGGGACCGGGCGAGTTTACGTCCGCCGATATTCAGAAGGCATCCTCCGAGTTCGAGATCCTCAACCTCGACAAGCACATCGCGACGCTGAGTGAAGGTGTCGATCTCGAGATGGAACTTTGGATCGGGCGGGGCAAGGGTTACGTTCCTGCCGATGAAAACGCTATCGCCGATGCGCCGGTCGGGATGATTGCGATCGATGCTATTTATACGCCGATCGTGAACGTCAAGTACCTGGTTGAGAATACGCGCGTCGGGCAAAGTACGGATTACGACAAGCTCACGCTGGAAATAACCACCGACGGCTCCATCACCCCGGAGGACGCGCTCACACAGGCCGCGAGGATCCTTATGGACCACGTGCAGCTTTTCCTCAACTTCGACATGTCGTTGAAGGAAGGAAAGCCTGAGCCCGAGGAAGACAGTGAAACGGAAAAGATGAAGAAAATCCTCAACACCAGCGTGGATTCTCTCGAACTTTCCGTCAGGTCGCATAACTGCCTGAAGGCCGCGAATATTAAAACCCTCGGTGAACTGGTTCGTCACCAGGAGAGCGACATGTTGAAATACCGGAATTTCGGTCGCAAATCCCTGGCGGAATTGGGTGAGATCATCGCCGCGCATGGACTCACCTGGGGGATGGATGTCGATCAATATTTAACCGAAGACGTTTCTTGAAACGTCGGACAATAACGAGGTAACCCGTCATGCGACATAGAGTAGAAGGAAGAAAACTGAACCGCACCAGTAGTCATCGCCGGGCATTGATGTCGGCTTTGATTACGTCGCTGATACGACACAAGAAAATCGAGACGACCACTGCCAAGGCGAAAGAAACGCGGCGATTCGTGGAACCAATCATCACACGGGCGCGGGATGCGTACAAGCGGGAAAAAGCAGGCGAGCCGATTGACGTTCATGCCCGTCGCGAAGTAGCGAAGGTGATCCGCGATCGTGAAGTACTGCGTATCCTCTTCAGTGAGGTCGCCGAAGCAGTCGGCGATCGACCGGGCGGATATGTTCGGGTCGTTAAACTCGGCCGACGTCTCGGTGACGGCGCGGAAATGGCCATCATAGAGCTGGTGGATTTCAACAAGGGACAGGATGAAAAAGCGCGTCGCCGCAGAGTGCAACGTTCAAAGGAGGCGCAGGATCGAAGGAGGAAGCGGTCGAAAGAGGCGCAGGCGGAGAAAAGCGGAGCTGAAGAAGTTGCTGCCGGCGAAGAAGTGACGGAGGAAACGAAAGAGACTCCCAAGGCCGAGAAAACCACGAGGAAAAAGACCCCTGCGAAGAAGGCCAGGGAGAAAAAGCCTGCCAAGAAAACAGCCGATGGCCCCGATACCGACCCGGTAGAAGCTGAAACGGAAGCGACGGAAAAGAAGGCGACCAAGGAAGTGGACACGCCCCCGGACGAAAAAGCTCCCGAGAAGGAAAAAGCAGATAAATCGGGCGCGGAAGCTGGCGACAAAGAAAAACCGAAGGATAGCGGTTCCGAATCCTGAGCTTCATAGTATGAATGTTATCGAAGCCGTGGTTTGCGCCACGGCTTTTTTCGTTTGGGGCAACGGTGGCTGATACCGGGAAAAATTGCCGGAAGGGGGTTGTGGACTTGACTATCTTTCGCGGAATAAATATATTGTAGATAAAATACTCTGTTATCGTTAATAACCTTCGAATTATTTAGTAAAAAACAGCCTACGCCCAAAGAACCCTTTCATCTTGACAACATAAATAATTATTTTTATCATCCTGTATAATTTGTCTTGCTTCATAAACCCGATGTTCCGTTGAGTAAATATCCCGCAGTATTTCGAGACCTTTTCTGGTACCGGCAAAACGTGCCGTGCATGGAAGCATGCCCCGTCCACACGGATTCGGGTCGGTACGTGCAGTTGATCGCGGAGGGTAAGTACAAGGAGGCGTTTTTCGTCGCACGATCACCCAATCCGCTCGCTTCCGTGTGCGGACGTATATGTTCCGCTCCTTGTGAAGATGCCTGCCGTCGCGGTGCCATTGACCAGTCCGTAACCATCAGACCGTTGAAGCGCTTCGTCACCGAGCGCCACGGCGCCGAATCGACCGACCCGGAAAGCTATCGCTTGTTGCTGGAGCAGGCCGAAGATGAGGGCTGCCATCGCCTCTGGCACCTGTCGGAATTGCGTTCACAGCAGGGAAAGGGCAGTGGGCGCAAGGTTGCCGTTATCGGTTCCGGCCCAGCAGGTATGGCCTGTGCGCACGATCTGGCGCTCATGGGTTACTCCGTCACCGTTTTCGAGGCCCTGGACAAACTGGGCGGAATGTTGCGCTACGGCATTCCCGAGTATCGTTTACCTCGCGGGGTGATCGATCGTGAGTTTGGCCTCTTGTCCCAGCTGGGTGTCACGATCCGTACTAATACACCGTTGACCGGGGAGTACAATCTCCAATCCTTGCGTGAAGAAGGGTTCGAGGCAGTCTTTCTCTCCGTCGGTGCCATGAAGGGGCGTGATCTCAACATTCCCGGATACAACCTTGACGGATGTATCAAGGCGGTGGACTACCTGCTCAATATCAACAGGGGATATCGCATCGATCTTGGGGAGCGGGTTGTCGTTATCGGTGGTGGCCTGGTGGCACTCGACGCCGCGCGTACGGTTGTTCGTGATTTTTATCACCCCATGGAAGAAATCGAGCGGACGGCGGAGGCGGTGGTTGGACAGCCCGCGTTGGACGCGGCGCGGGGCGCCATCAGGGGTGGAGCGTCGCAGGTTCACATGGTCTCCCTCGAATCGTTCGACGAGATGCCGGCCGCCCAGACCATCAGTGGCCAGGATGAAATCAAGCAGGCGCGGGAAGAGGGGATCGAGTTTCATCCATCGTGGGGACCCAAGGCGGTGCTGGGGAAAGACCGCGTCACGGGTATTGAATTGAAACGATGCATAAGGGTGTTTGACGAGAACGGGCGCTTCAGTCCGATGTTCGACGAGGAGACCGTCACTACTCTCGAAGCGGACTCGGTCATCTTCGCGATCGGGCAACAGGTTGATGTCAGTTTTATCTCGGAGAAAGATGGAATCGAGATCACGCCTGCCGGAACCATCAAGATCGATCCCGCGACGTTGGCAACCACCGCGCCCGGTGTCTTTGCCGGCGGCGACGCCGCATTCGGACCGCGCATTGCAATTGAAGCCGTGGCCAACGGCAAAACCGCCGCCATGTCGATCCACGAATACCTGTCCGACACGAAACCCCGTGCCACCGTCCGGGTGCAGATCGAAAAAATTCCCGCCGGTGATTACGCGATGTTCACGGATTACGATCTCATCGCTCGACAGCATCCCCCGACGATCGAGACGGAACGACGTACGGGAATTGCGGAAGTGGAGCAGGTTTACGACGAGCAGGACGCCAGGTACCAGGCGGAACGGTGCTTGGTTTGTCACGTCGATACCATCTATGATCCCGAACTCTGCGTGCTGTGCGGACGATGCAGCGACGTGTGTCCGGAGCGATGCTTGAAATTCCTCCCGTTGGAGGAAGTGGAACTTCCCGGGGATCAGTGGCGGCAGGCGAAGGAGCTCTATGGAATTGATGACGATGATCAACCGATGACGGTTTTGTTGAAAGATGATACCGCGTGTATCCGTTGTGGATTGTGTGCGGCGCGCTGTCCTACCGAGGCGATGACGATGGAGCGATTCAACTTTATCGAAACAGCAACATAGGAGGTGACAAGCTTGGAAAGTAAATCACGCAGATCGTTTTTGACCCGGGTCATCGGTGGCGTTCTCGGGTTGGGGTTTGTCAGCACCGCCTGGCCTTATGTCCGGTCATTGTTTCCGAACGTGTTGTACGAGCCTCCGCAGCGATTCAAAGCCGGTCCTCCCGGCAACTTCAGTGAGGGCGCGACATTCCTCGAAGACCGGCGAGTGTTCATTTTTCGGAAAGGGAACGCCTTCCATGCGATCTCCGGGGTGTGTACACATCTCGGGTGCACGGTAAAATTCGCGCCCTACCAGAAACCGAAGGAACGAACCGTGCGGGGCCTGACTTACGAGGCGAAAGGAGAATTTCATTGCCCCTGTCACGGCTCCAAGTTTTACGACGAAGGTACCAACTTCGCCGGTCCCGCCCCCCGTCCTCTTTCGTGGTACTCCCTGGAGCTGTCTCCGGAAGATGGTCAGTTGGTGGTTGACCTTTCGCAAGAAGTCTCTCGTGATTACAGACTGGTGGTATGATATGCGTTCTGAGCTGAAACACTCGCCGTGGAGACAACTCCTCTGGCCCTGGAAACCGGAATCGAGCCGGGAGGCGGGAAGTGCCGTCGTGCAGAACTTCCTCTTGCATTGGTTCCCGAATCGCGTTTCCCTGAAAAGTTTGTCCTTTCCATACTCCATGTACCTGGGAACGATCACCTTGACCCTGTTCCTGGTGCTTACGGTGACCGGGATATTCTTGATGTTCTTTTACACGCCCTCGGTGGAGCGGGCGTACTGGTCGATCAAGGACATTGAGTTCGCCGTGAGCTTCGGCTGGTTCCTGCGGCGTGTACATCGGTTGGCCGCCCACATGATGGTGGCCATGGTGTTCCTGCACATGTTCCGCGTATTTTATACCAATGCCTACAAGGACGGGACAACGGTCGGGAGCAAGCGCTCGTATAACTGGGTCATCGGCATCGTTCTCCTGGTATTGACGCTGCTGCTGAGTTTTACCGGCTATCTCCTGCCGTGGGATCAATTGGCGTTCTGGGCCATCACCGTCGGAACGAACATCGCATCGAACGTGCCGCTTATCGGCGAGGAAATCCGCCGGTTCCTGCTGGGAGGAACAATCATAGGGCAGAACGCTCTTATTCGGTTCTACGTGCTTCACGTGGCATTCCTTCCGCTCGCCATGTTCGGGCTCATTGCCTGGCACATGTGGAGGATACGAAAAGACGGGGGGCTGGCCGTGATCGAGCAGGTCCGGGAAGAAACGAAAAAACAGCCGCCTCAGCTTCCCCGGAAAACGAAGACGTACAGTGTCCTTGGGATCGCCAAGGGCGTTACGGCCCAGGTGATCGACCCGACGGTGTTGAACGATGAAAATTCGGTGCCCTCGTCACCGAATCTCACCATGCGCGTACTCAACGTCGTTCTTCTCACCGTGCTCGTTTTAACCGTGCTGGCGCTGTTTGTGCACGCTCCCCTGGAGGCGCCCGCCAATCCCGAAGTGACACCCAACCCGGCCAAGGCGCCCTGGTATTTCCTGGGTCTGCAAGAGCTGGTGGGATATTCCGCCTTCATCGGTGGCGTGCTGATCCCGTTCCTGGTAGTTGTCGGCCTCGCAATGATTCCTTTCATCGATCGTGAGCAGACGCATCTTGGTATCTGGTTTACCAATTCCACGGGGAAGCGTTGGACGTGGATCGGGCTCCTGTGGGGATTCGTGACAACGGTCGTGTGCGTTGCTATCGGGGTGATGTTTCCCATGCGGGAAGTGTTTGCCGGGATCGAGAGCCAGTTGTTTTTCGAACTCGTGAATCCCGCGAACCTCCTGATCCTATCGTTCCTGGGCCTGTATTACGTGTCGTTTATCAAGACGCGGTCGCATCGCATGGCGGGCATCGCATTGTTCAGCGCGTTCGTTATTTCGTTCATCCTCCTGACGTACATCGGTACCGCTCTTCGAGGCCCGAACTGGATGTTTTACTGGCCTTGGGAAACCTGGCCGATTCACCCCATTTCGTTCTGAGGTGACACATGAAAAGAATCAGTGAAAAAGAGCTCTACCTTTTGTTGGCGGCAGGCGCGCTTGTCTTTTTTGCCAGCATGGCGGTTATTTTCGCGGATACGTCGCCTGAATGGAAGGACTACCAGGCGGAGTTCAAGGACATCATTGCCGAGAATTTCGGCTCCGTCGATCTTGCCACGGTCCCGAGCGGTATCCAGCAGATATGGGTAAAGGATTTGAACCGTGTTGACCGGTGCATTACCTGCCATCAGGGAATTGTGTGGAAAGGATTGGAGCGCGTGGAACAGCCATGGACGACTCACCCTAAGCCTGAAATCCTGGAAACCCATCCCGTGGAGAAGTATGGCTGTACGATCTGTCACGGCGGCCAGGGGTATGCCGTGACGGAATACGAGGCGCATGGATTCGAGAAGGACTGGGGAGAGCCTCTCTTGAGTGAGATCATCGGCTCCGAATACGATCCCAGGAATCCTCCGCCCCTCTATGAAATCCGGTGCAACCTGTGTCATCGTTACGAACGTTCGACACCCGGCGCCGATTACATCAACTATGCCAAGTCCTTGGTGCGTAAAAAAGGCTGCAAGATTTGTCACGTCATCAACGGGAACGGCGGCAGTCTTGGGCCCGACTTGACGCGGGAAGGAGAGAAGTACCCCGGCAGCTTCGACTTTTCCAATTTCGCGGTGGAAATACCGTCGATTTTTAACTGGCACTTCTACCATTTCAAATCACCGTCATCGGTCGTCCCGAACACAATCATGCCGGATATGAATTTCCAGACCAAGGATGCCATAGCCCTGACCATGTTGGTGATGAGCTGGAAGGATCATTCTTCGCTGCCGATCGACTATTTCCCCGGCGTGGAGTTGAAAGAAGTGCGCACGCCGGAAGAAATCGAGTACGACCGCAGGCTGCGCGAAGGCGACGGGGCGTTTTTCGTCGAGCATAGTTGCTTCGTGTGTCACAGCGTCAAGGCCTTTGATATCAAATCGCCGACGGACAAGGGACCTGATCTATCATTTGCGCCCGATGATGTCCGCGCCCGGTTCAACAAAACGGTCGAGGAGTTTCTGTTCGAACCCACGGGCACGATGAAAATCATCCTGGAAAGCCAGATCATTCTCACGGACAAGCAGAAGTGGGAAGCGATCGAGAAGATCAACAAAGCCTATAACATCGTCAAGAACAAGGCGGATTCTCTTTCCACGTCAGGAACATCGCTCAGATAAAGCACTTCATCTTCATTCATTTTCTGGAGGATCAAAGACTTATGAAGGCACATCATTACCGAAATGTCTTCGTCCTGATGCTACTCATTTCGAGCGTGCTGCTGGTCAATGGATGCGGCGACAAGGAGTCGAAACGGGGTCGTGGCACAGGTACCTCGGAACAGGCGTCAGCCGCGTTGGCGACCTACGTTGCCCCCGGCGACCTTGACGAGTATTACTTGTTCTATTCGGGAGGGCACAGCGGAAGTATCTTCGTCGCCGGTGTACCGTCCATGCGCCACATCTGTACCATACCGGTCTTCACGCCCTATCCCGGCACGGGATACGGTTTTGACGAGGAATCGAAGAAGATGCTCGGTGGTTTCAAGTGGGGGGATGCGCACCACCCGGCGTTGTCGGAAACGGATGGAGAATACGACGGCCGGTGGCTCTTCATCAATGACAATGCGAACGGCCGGGTTGCGCGTGTTGACCTGCGCGATTTCAAAACCAAGCAGATCCTGAAGATCCCGAATCTCTCCGGGAATCACGGCGCCACGTTCGTGACGGAGAACACGGAATACGTGACGTCCGCTACACGCATGTCGGTGCCTTTCCCTTCGGGCACGTATGCCGACGTCACGGAATACGCGGAAAAGTACAAGGGAATCCTGGTTGGCATCAAGGTTGACCCGAAAGATGGAACCATGTCGGTGGGTTGGGAAATCGTCGTTCCCCCCTTCGATTACGACCTTGGTGACGCGGGGAAGGGCCCCAGCAAGGATTGGATGTTCTGGACGTGCTATAACTCGGAACGCGAATTCATCGAAGGTGGAAAACTGGAAGTCACCGCGTCCCAGAAAGACAAGGATTTCATCGTAATGGTGAACTGGAAAGAAGCGGAAAAGGCGGCGGCATCCGGTAAGGCCAAGACGGTCAGCGGCGTCAAGGTGCTTGATCCGGCTGATTTCCCGGGGTTGGCGTACTACATTCCCCTGGCGAAATCGCCCCACGGTGTCGATGTCACTCCGGACGGCCGCTGGATAATTGGCGCCGGCAAGCTATCCCCGACCACGACGGTCTTCGATTTTGAAAAGATCCAAAAGGCCATCGAGTCGAAAGATTTTACCGAGACAATCGACGGCATTCCCGTGATCAACTATGCTTCCGTGCGCGAGGCGGAAATCCCGGTGGGATTGGGACCTCTTCATACGCAGTTCGACGGAAAGGGCTATGCGTACACCTCGCTGTTCATCGAAAGCGCGGTTGCGAAATGGAAGCTCCCTCCTTACGAAGAAGGAGCGGACATGAACCAGGTCATTGTGGAGAAAATCCCCGTCGCCTATAATATCGGCCACTTGTGCACGGCCGAAGGCGATTCCAAGTCGCCGGATGGAAATTACCTCATCGCGTTGAACAAGCTGTCGAAAGGACGGCATCTCAGTGTGGGGCCCTCCATTCCCGAGTCGGCGCAGTTGATCGATATTTCCGGTGATAACATGAAACTCCTGTATGACGCGTTCACCGAACCGGAACCACACTACGCCCAGATGATCAAGGCGGACAAGATCAAGACGATCGAAGTATACAAACGGGACGATCCTTTGAGTCCGAAGAATCCCGATGCCGTGTGGTCGAAGGAAGAGACCAAGATCGTGCGGAACGGAAACAAGGTCGAGGTATGGATGATCGTCGTGCGTTCTTTCATCGCCCCGGACGTGATCCGTGTGAACAAGGGCGATCACGTCACCATCCATATCACCAACATCGAGCAGACGCGCGACGAGCTGCATGGTTTCGCCATCAACGACTACAACATCAACATTGTCGTCGATCCGGGGGAAACCAAGACGACGTCGTTTGTCGCCGACAAGGCCGGTGTATATGCGTATTACTGCACCAATTTCTGCAGCGCGTTGCACCAGGAGATGCAGGGTTACCTGCTGGTAAAGTAGCGAACGTCAAAACGTGGGGCGCGCCTCTGAGGGCGCGCGGTCGCGTGGTATCAGTTTGACCATTGCCCAAGAACCATTCGATCTCAGATACAGGGGAAAGAAATGCGAGAAAAATTGCGTCGATTCCGCGCATCTCTGGATTTTCCGTTGGTGACGCGGAGCAGGTTGACGGCCCTCCTGGCTGCGTTCGTGATTATCCCCGGTTTGTTCCTGCCGCTCTGGAAACTGGAATTCACTTCCCAGCAATACCCGGAAGGGTTGGAGCTATACATCTATTCCAACAAGCTCTATGGTGGTGACGACGGGAATGACCTGACGGAAATCAACGTCCTTAATCACTATATCGGCATGGCGGAATTGCGGGAAGAGGATTTCACGGAATTCAAATGGATACCGCTCGTGGTCAGCATCATGGTGGTTCTCACGTTGCGAGCTGCCGCCATCGGCACGTTGAAAACACTGTTGGATATCTTGGTCTCCACCGTGTACTTAGGCGGCTTCTCGCTTTGGCGGTTCTGGTACATGCTGCACAGCTACGGTCACAACCTCGACCCCCGGGCGGCGGTCAAGGTTGATCCATTTACGCCTCCCCTGTTTGGATCGAAAATGGTCGGTCAGTTTTCGGTGACCTCGTATCCGGCCAGCGGT
Source organism: Bacteroidota bacterium (assembly GCA_024276335.1). Lineage (GTDB taxonomy): Bacteria > Bacteroidota > Ignavibacteria > SZUA-365 > JAADGX01 > JAADGX01. The sequence continues at coordinate 5,716 of JAJRXL010000303.1, read as the reverse complement.
ATGTATTTCTTTATCCTCTTCGGGATACTCGTGCTTCTGGCGATGTATTTTACGTACAAGACGGCCGAACGCATGATGCCGGCAAAGCCTGCCTGACATCGCGCTGTCGCCCCTGGATGGAGCGAACGGCATGGTTTTCTTGCGAGTTAAAAGATCACTTGATTGTTCATATTCTCATAATGAGGAGGAATATATGAAGCGGGTTATACTACTACTTTGTGCCTGTATGATCATGTACGGGTGCGGGGGAGACCAGGATACGTCGCCGGCGGAACAGCCGGAAGGAAACACAGGGGGCGCTGTCGTTGAATACACCGCGCCGGAACCGATACCGGTACCCGAGCGCAAAACCCCGAGTTCCGATACGGACTGGGAAGCCAAGGTCCATAACAAGAACGCGGAGGTCATCGAGATCCTCAATATCCTCAATCCCGTTGCCGCGTACATCAAAGCGGGTATCGAGCAGTACGGAGAACGGATCAAGGACAGGATTGTTTTCGACGATTGGGAAGACACGCAGGCCCAGCTCAAGATGGCCCTCGATCTCTACGAATCCTGCAAGAAGAGAATGGAAGCCGGTGCGTACGACAAGAAGCTGTTCCTCGATCTCGAGAATACCTGGCAACTTCTGGTGAAGACCGGTGTTGCCGGCGTGCGCCCAAAGACGATGTTGGACGCGCAATTGAAAACCCTTTGACTGTCCGTGAAATTCTATACGACCAGGTGGAATACGAAACTCGACTCCCGCGGGGCTGACCGCTGCCGCCTGGTGTGTGCTTTGCTCTTGTTGGCCTGGGGCTGTTTCCAGCCCCGGGCATTGTTATCTCAAACGCACTACGTGCATCCTGGACAATCGATCCAGCAGGCCATCGAGAGAGCGGAGCGGGGCGACACCATTGTCATCGCGGGCGGGGAATACAGGGAAAACCTCCGTGTCACGACACGCGTCACACTTATCGGGCGTGAACTTCCCCGCATCCGGGGTGGTTTCGTCGGCCACACCATTTTGATACTCGCCTCAGGGACCGTCCTCGACGGCCTGCACGTCAGTGAATCCGGCCTCGACCTAAACAACGACATTGCCTGCATCAGGGTGGAAGCGGATTCCGTGACCATTCGCAACTGCCTCATCACGAAACCCCTGCACGGCATATACGTCAAGGGCGGAAGTTACGTGGATATCCACGACAACCGCATCGAGGGCAGGCTCGATCTCATTTCCGAGGATCGCGGAAACGGGATACACCTGTGGAATTCCCAGCACAACACCCTGTATCGCAACGAAGTATTTAACACCCGCGACGGCATCTACTTCTCGTTTACCGACTCGACTAACGTTCACCACAACTACATCCATAACGTGCGGTACGGGTTACACTACATGTATTCGAACAACAATCGCTTTTTCAGCAACCTGTTCGAACAAAACGTGGCGGGCGCCGCTCTCATGTACTCGCAGTACATCGTGTTTCATCAGAACGTCTTCGCCCGCTGCCGGGGTTTCCACGCCTATGGCCTCTTGTACCAATCCATGGATCATACGAGCGCTACGGACAACCTGATCATCGACAACAGCCGGGGCGTTTTCCTGAACAACGCGAACTTCAGCCGGTTCACGCATAACGACATCGTTGACAACGATATTGCCATCCAGTTGTTCAGCACGGGCGAAGAGAACGTCTTCATCGCCAATAACAACATCAATAACCTCAGCAACCTGGTCGTGGACAGCAGGAAGACGCGCATGGTCTGGGCCGCGGACTCCGGCGGCAATTACTGGTCGCAGTACGACGGCTACGACCTGGACGGCGACGGGGTGGGCGACGTGCCGTTCAAGATCCAGAACGTGTTCCAGGTCATCGAAACGCGCTTCCCGGAAATACGGTTCTACCTGTTCAGTCCCGCTGCGCGTATCCTGGAAATAGCGGAGCGCTCGCTTCCCGTTCTCCAGATGGGCACGGAAGCCGATCCCCTGCCGTTAATGAGGCCGGTTGACAACACGGACGTCCCCTGGGAAAAGACCCATCACCTGTCGCGCGATTCGAGCCCGGTCCTCGCGGTTCTGTATTTTCTGGTCGGCGGGATTCCCGTACTTTTCCTGCTGAGAATCAGCCGTCGAAGGCGCGGTAAATGACATGACGAGATCGGATGAAAGATTGATCGTTTTTGAGAACTTCGAGAAATGGTACGGTTCCATCCAGGCCGTAAAACCGTTGAACCTGGCTATTAAAGCCGGCGAAACGTTCGCGATGCTGGGACCGAACGGCAGCGGAAAGTCCACGATCATCCGCTCCCTGGCCCGCCTGCATTTTCCCACCCGTGGTCGCATCCTGGTGAAGGGCAATGATATAAGCAAGGCCTCGCGCGAGTACAACGCCCTGTTCTCGTTCATGCCGCAGAGGATTTCCATTCCGGGCTACCTTACAGCGCGCGAAGTGGTGACCCTGTTCGCCAAGTTGCGAGGCACAACCCTGTCGCGTGTGGACGAGATCCTCGAGATGGTCGAGCTGCACGACGACGCCGACAGGCTCGTGCGCGAGTTTTCCGGCGGGATGGTCCAGCGCATCGGGCTGGCGGTCACTTTCGTCAGCGAAGCGGAAATATACCTGCTGGACGAGCCCACGTTGAACCTCGATCCCCTCGGCGTGAAGCGCCTGCGCGAGCTCATCACGCGGCTCCGGGAGAAAGGCAAAACGTTCGTATTCGCCTCGCATATCCTGGAAGACGCGCTCCAGCTTGCCGACAGGATCGGCATCCTCGTCAATGGCGTGATGGTAGGCGTATCCACACGGGAGGATTTCAAGGCGGCCATCGCCGAGGAAACTTCGGTGCGTGTCACGCTGGCCCGGCCGGTGGATGGCATCGCCTCCGTCATGGACAAGGCGGGCGCGCGCCTGGTATCCGGCAACAGTACGAGCTTCTCCTTCAAGGCGACGCCGGACAAGCGCCTGTCCGTCATCCGGGCCGTGGAGGCGGCGGGCGGTATCGTGGAGGAAATTCATACCGATCCTCCAAGCTGGGAAACGCTGTTGACGGAACATTACGAGATGAAAGGGAATGGATCGTGAAACACAAGCAAAAACCGAAAGGGGAAAACTGAAATGAATCACCGCGCGGAATCTCGTCGGACCGGCGTCAGGTCACATACCTTCTTATTGCGGCTTCTGTATGTTGCCGTGGTCGCTCTCCTGGTGCAATGTGGGGGGAAACCCACGCCTGAGATCACGGAGGGTGTGGACGCCTGCGCCAATTGCAACATGATCATCGACAAGGCCAACGAGGCCTGCGGGTATTTTCTCGACGGCGAGTTCGTGCCCTTCGACTCGCCGGTCTGCCTCGTGCAGAAATTCGATCAAGATCGGCGAGGCGCATCACAACCGGGCGCGGTGTACTTTGCGGATTACGAAACCGGCAGGTTCGTCCCGGCGGATTCCACGTATTTTCTCCTGACCGATCACATCCCGACGGTTATGAACGGCGGCGTGTTGTGCTTCGCCGACAAGAGCGCGGCTGAATCACGCCGGGAATACGATGACGAATCCATTACCGACTGGACGGGCTTTCGGGTCGCGAAAGGGACGCCGGACAGGAAAATCCCGGTCGTGGTCACCCCCGGGGGGATGGAACCCGGAGTGATCACGGTTGACAAGGGCGAGCTCATCGAGTGGGAATTCATGGGCCGCGACCTGGAGACCGACGAACGCCTTTCGCTGAAAGGATACGATGAATTTGGTGAAGTAGCTGTGCCGGCATCCGGGGCGCCGGTGACGCGCCGCATGCTGGCCTCGCGACCCGGTTCAGGTTTCGCCTTCATCAGGGTCATCGACGGGAAGCCGTTGGGAATGGTAAAAGTCATGGGGGCGCACACGGTCGAGGAAGAAGAATGAGCAACCCGGTGCTGCTCATCGCCGTCCAGGAATTTACGCTCAACCGCCGCAACAAGTGGGTAACGGCGTTTGCCGGTATTTTCGCCCTCTTGACGTTTTTCATTGCCTACTTCGGCATGGTGACGTCCGGTTACTCCGGCTTTCAGGATTTCGTGCGCACGTCCACCAGCCTGATCAGCCTGACGGGGTTCATCATGCCGCTGTTCGCCCTTCTCCTGGGTGTGTTCAGCTTCATCTCGAACAAGGAATACCTGGAAATGATGGTCGCCCAGCCAGTTTCGCGGCAGCAGGTGGTGCTTGGAAAATTCCTGGGGCTTTTGCTCACACTGCTGGGCGCGACCGCCATCGGGTTTTCCGTTCCAGGCGTTATCATTTCCCTGAGCATCGGCGTGGGAGGCGCGTTGTCATACGCGCTGTTTCTTGCCTATGCCATGATCCTGGGCGTTATTTTTTCCAGTTGCGCCGTGCTGATATCCCAGGTCGCCGGTCGGCAGCAGGTCGCTCTCGGCGCGGCCATCGGGGTCTGGCTTTTCTTCGAGGTAGTGTACGGCGTGCTCGTCCTGGCGACCACGCTCTACTTTTCACCGGCGGTATTGAAGGTGCTTCTCATCGCGCTCCTGGCGGGCAATCCCGTGGACCTGTTCAGGGTGCTCTCGCTCCTGGCGGCGGGAGGGGCGGAGTTTTTCGGTCCCGCCGGCGCCACGCTCATCAAGCTGGTCGGAGCGGAAGCCTGGACGGTCGCGGCCGGTCTCGCCGGATTACTCGCCTGGGCGGTTGTCCCCCTTCTTGTTTCCCTGAAGCTTTTCTCACGTCAGAACCTGTAAGACGTTCCGGAGCGGGGAAATATACCCTTGCCGGAACCCGGGGATTGTGTAATTTCCTTTATGGATCGGTTTGATATGTACGGAAACGCGATGCAGGCGCCACGGGGAAAGCATTGTATCGACAGGAGTTTCGCGGTATGAAAATCCGCTCGGCGGAATTCGAGATCAGCGCTTTCCGGAAGTCCCAGTTCCCGAAACCCGACGTCCCGGAAATCGTGTTCATGGGGCGGTCGAACGTGGGGAAGTCGTCGCTGCTCAACATGTTGACGGGCGCGAAGAAACTTGCCCACACCAGCCAGACGCCCGGCAAGACGCAGAGCATCAACTTCTACCGCGTCAACGAGAAGGTGCGGTTCGTAGACCTGCCCGGCTACGGTTTCGCCCGTGCCTCGGTTCCCGCCCGCAAGAAGTGGGCGGCGTTGATCGAATCCTACCTGGCGGAGGACCGACCCGTGGCGGTGGCGCTGTTGCTGATGGACGCCCGCCACCCCTTGCAGAAAAACGACGCGCAGCTCCTGGAGTGGCTGATTCGCTACCAGGTGCCGTTGCAGATCGTCCTGACAAAAGTCGACAAGTTGAACCGCGCCGAGCGCGACCGCATGCTACGCGAGTTTCCCTCCGCCCTCGAGGAGCATTATTACCGGAACCCGCTGTTGTTCATCTCCTCCGTCAACAAGGAGGGAAAGATCGACCTTCTCAAGCGGTTGGACGTGTACTTGATGGAATTTGAAGAGCGATGCTGAATGCTGAATTCTGAATTAATTGCTAAAGGCGAAATTCTTTAAGCCACGCGGGGCAAGTAAAAAGTAAAAGGTAAAAAGTGATAAACGTTTGTGCTTCGAGCTTCAAAGTCTGAGCGTAGTCCTGAGCGTAGTCCTGAGCGTAGTCCTGAGCGTAGTCCTGAGCGTAGTCGAAGGACAAACCACGCGCTTTGGACAATGACACATGAGATCACGAAATGAGAATTGAACAACCTCCCTCATTGGAACACCTCCGCCGGGTTTT
>JAJRXL010000302.1 GCA_024276335.1 Bacteroidota bacterium | reverse complement strand
CTGCTGGTCGTTTTTATTCCACGTCTGCCGACAGGAACAAAAGACGCGGTTCTTCGCATTGCGTACGCCGGGACCAACACCGGGTCCGTCGATATTGCTCTCAGGGGTGAGGTCGCAACCGATCCGACGAACGCGGATAACAGCCGGCCGGTTTTTTTCGAACTGAGACAAAACTACCCCAATCCATTCCAAACGCGTACAACCATCAGCTTCAACGTGCCGAAAGCCACGCCAACGAAGCTCACGGTACACGATGTTTTTGGACGATTAATCGCGACATTGGTTGATGAACATCAAACCGCAGGAACACACAGTGTCCGTTTTCACGCGGAAGGGTTGGCCCCGGGAGTGTATTTTTACACGCTCCAGGTAGATGGTTTTTCCGCAACCCGGAAATTTCTTTTGACGCGTTAATCAAACCGGGGGTAAAATCTCGGGGGTGGGTCGTAATTCGAGTCATATCTTCTCCCTCTCCTAATTCATGGGGCCGAGAAACACTATTTTCCAGAAGTTGTTGTTTCTATTGGATTTTTCACGTATTTACCATGAGAAGCGAAGGAATTGTCGATCGCAATACATTATTACGTTTCCGCGTTCTCTTCATGATCAATGACAAGGAATTCCCTTTTTCTCACACGTAATGGCAGTTTCCACGAATAAACTTCTCAGCGGACCTCCGATAGCTCCAAAAGCTATCGGAAAAAATATCCCGATCGTGCAACTGGTCGAGCACTATTTCCAGGCATATAACGCTGCACGACTTTCGGAAGCGTGCCGTCTTTTTTCCGAAAAAATCCTGGAGGAGGACGTAACCGTCGGGATGAGCCTGACGGGCGCCCTCACTCCCGCAGGCCTCGGCGCAAGCTGCATTATTCCGTTGATCAAGGCCGGTTTTGTCGATTGGATCGTCAGTACGGGGGCGAATCTCTACCACGACGCGCACTTCGCAATCGGCAGGACATTGCATCGCGGGTCGCCGAACGTCGATGATCGCACCCTTCGCCGTGCCGGGGTAATAAGGATTTACGATGTGTTATTTGATTACGATGTTTTGTTGTGTACCGATGCATTTTTCCGTAAAATCCTTGAGGAGGGGGAATTTCAGAAAACCATGGGAACAGCCGAATTTCATTACGTGTGTGGAAAATACCTCGCGGCGCGAGAAAAGGCTCTCGGCCTCGGAGAGGTGAGCCTGCTGGCCGCGGCGTACAGGTCTAACGTCCCGGTGTACACCTCGTCACCGGGTGACAGTTCCATCGGCATGAACGTCGCCGCCATGCAACTCGAAGGTTATTCCTGCGTGCTCGACGTTTCACGAGACGTGAACGAAACCGCCGCCATCGTGTACAGCGCCAAGAAAAGCGGCGGAAAAAGCGCCGTGGTGATTTTCGGCGGTGGTTCTCCCAAGAACTTCCTCCTCCAGACGGAACCGCAAATCCAGGAAGTGCTCGGTTTGAAGGAAAAAGGACACGATTTCTTTCTCCAGGTTACCGACGCCCGCCCGGACACCGGAGGGCTCTCCGGCGCCACGCCGTCGGAAGCGGTCAGTTGGGGCAAGGTCGATCCGGCAAGGTTGCCCGACTCGGTGGTGGTTTATACGGATATAACCATTGCCATGCCGATCATGACATCATACGCTCTGGCAAAACGACCACGTCGTAAACGGAAAAACCTGTACAAACGCAGAACGGAGTTGTACGAATCATTGCAAAACGCTTACTTTAAACGAAAAAAACACTAGCAGCATTCTTAACGTTTCCATTAACCAAACAAGGAGAAATTCATGGGCAGATTTGAAGAACTTGTTGAGCTTGTGCAATCTTTCGAAAAAGACTTCCACAAGTTTTACGTAAAAGGCAACAAGTCGGCGGGAACCCGTGTCAGAAAACACATGAACGAACTAAAACGCAAGGCCCAGGAAATCCGCGTTGAGATTCAGAACATCAAGAAAGGGGAAACTGAACAATCCTGACGCCGTCGTGGTAACAGAATTGTGATACACACGAGGAGTCGGCGCCGTCGGCTCCTCTTTCGTTTTTCCCGAGCGGCCGGAATACGCAATTCCGTTTATTTCTTTATACTCCTTTAAAACCGGAGCAACCACGCAGGGATGCACATGAGCATGCTCTTCTATCCCGTCATCGTTATTCTCGCCCTTTGGCACGCGCCTCAGGAAGCCGTCCGCATCCACAAGGAAGCTATAGTCGTCGATGGCCATAACGACCTCCTCATGAGCGTAATGCACGGGGAGAATATCGAAAATCGTCGCAAAGCGGGTCATTCCGACCTGGTGCGATTGCGCGAAGGTGGTGTGGACGTGCAGGTGTTTTCGATCTGGGTTCCTCCCGACTCCAAACATGATCGGGGTTACACCGGATACGCCGACGAAGAGATTGATTCGCTGGATGCGATTCTTTCCCGCAACCGTGACAGGGTCGAAAAAGTCACCAATATCGTGGAATTACAACGGTGTCTTAAACGGGGAAAGCTTGCCTGCCTCTACGGCATGGAAGGCGGTCATCCCATCGGGAATCGGCTGGAAAATCTCTACCATTTCTTTGAACGGGGTGTTCGTTCCCTCGGCTTGACCTGGAACAACAGCACGTCCTGGGCGACGTCCGCCCGTGACGAAGCAGCCGGAAAAAAAGGCGGGCTGAGTTCTTTCGGACGAAAGATCGTACGCGCCATGGACAGCCTTGGAATGCTCATCGATATCTCACATTTAGGGCCATCGGCGGTCAAGGATGTTCTTGCCGAAACCAGGAATCCCGTCATCGCTTCCCATTCTTCCTGCGACCTTCTCGCACACCATTACCGGAATCTCACGGACGATCAACTCAGGGCGATCGCGAGAAACGGCGGCGTAGTGATGGTCAATTTCTACCCGCGATTCCTCGACAGCGCCGTTACCAAGGCGGAGATGCAGAAGCTCAAGCGGTTCGCGCGCGAGTGGAAAGTCGTCGCGGGGAAATACAACGACAACCCGACTCGCCTGCGGAAAGAACGCATAACATTTCTCGCCGCACGTTACCCCCAGGTCCATGCCACGCTCCGCCGCGTCGCAGATCACATCGATCACGTCGTGCTCGTCGCAGGCATCGACCACGTGGGCATCGGCTCCGATTACGACGGCATCAGCGTGGCTCCTCTCGGTCTCGAAGACGTCACCCACTTGCCCGAGTTGACCGCGGAATTGCTCCGGCGTGGTTACTCGGAAGCGAGCATCAAGAAAATCCTTGGAGGGAACTTCATTCGCGTATTTTCCCGGGTTTGTGTAAATTAGATTGTTTGTATGATTTTTTCCTCAATTCCATCTTAACCGGGATACTCAATGAACATACACGAATACCAAGCAAAAGAAGTTTTACGTTCGTTCGGAGTACCTACTCCCCGCAACGGCGTCGCCTTTAATCCCACCAAGGCCAGGAAAATCGCAGAGAAGCTTGGTGGAAACGTATGGGTGGTCAAAGCCCAGATCCATGCCGGCGGAAGAGGCAAGGGCAAGGTTTACCATCCCAAGACCGATGAAATAATCCTGGACAGCGGAGTACGGATTTGCAAAAGCCTCGACGAGGTCGAGACGACGGCACAGGCCATGCTGAAGAACAAGCTGGTGACGATTCAAACCGGCCCTGCGGGAAAGATCATCCGCAGAGTCCTGGTAGAAGAAGGAATCAACATCGCGCGCGAATTATACGCGGGCGTTGTGCTCGATCGGTCGGCCGGAATGCCGGTGGTCATGGTTTCTACCGAAGGCGGAGTGGAAATCGAGAAGGTCGCGGCGAAAACGCCGGAAAAGATTCTCAAGAAATGGATCGATCCTACGATTGGTTTCCAGATGTACCAGGCGCGGGAACTCGCGTACGGTCTAAAACTCAAAGGAGACGCGTTCAAGAACGGTGTAAAGTTCCTGCGCGCGCTGGCCCGTGCGTACAAGGAATCCGATGCAAGCCTGGTTGAGATCAACCCGCTGGTCGTAACAAAGGAAGGGCTGGTGCTCGCGCTCGACGCCAAGATGAACTTCGACGACAACGCACTGTACCGTCATCCCGACATTCTGAAAATGCGG
>JAJRXL010000301.1 GCA_024276335.1 Bacteroidota bacterium | reverse complement strand
GGCGATTGAAATCGTGGGCTTTTTTGTTGCATGGAATGTGGCTTTCCAACGGATCATCGTTGGAATAACGAATACGTGATTATACAACTGTCACACGAACATTGACGGGCAACCAGCCCACGAATTTATTCGTAGGAAGACGTGTCTCATACAGAAATAATCGCAACCATTTCAATGGTTTGAATCGGTTGAAACCGATACGGAATGAGGCGTGGGCGTTCGAATGCCCGGCGATTGAAATCGTGGGCTGGTGGTTACCTCGGCCTGCGCGCGTACGTGGCATCGAAAACCTCCCTGAGCCGCGGGTGGACGTTTTGTATTCCGTCGATGACCGCTTTTGCCCAGTCGAAGTATTTCTGCCGTCGCTGGAGAGACCAGTCCGATGGCGGGTGATCCGCTATGTCGCGAAGGTTGCTGATCTTGTCGGCAATCTTGACGAGAGCAGGTTTTTCCTTGAGCTTTGGCGCGTGGGTGATCTGGAGCAGCTTTCGTACGGGCTTGGGCAGGCTCTTTTTATCCGTGACTTCCATGACGATGTCACGTATGACGGGACCGAATTCCCTTTCAAGTTCTTCCGGCGTCGTATCGGTGTCTTCAACGGTATCGTGGAGGATCGCGCCGCAGATGACTTCCACGTCCGTGACGCCGCCTTCGTTTACGAGAATATCGGCGAGAGAAATGGGATGGTTGATGTACGGCAAAGCGTCTTCGTCCTTTCTCCTCTGGTCCCGGTGCTTGTGCGCGGCGAAGGCAAGCGCCTTGAAGATTTTCTGGAGATCGGATGGGTCAGGATTTTGCATGATCAGAGTGATAAATGTTAATACGGCGACTTGCTGATGTCCAGGTGTGCGGTGATTTTATCGACCTCTATGCAGGCTTCCAGTTTTCCCATGTAATCACACGCTGCAAGCTCGTTTTCCAGCTCCCGGACAAGGTCGCCAAACTTTTCTTTCTTTTCCGAGTCCTTCAAGTTTCTTGAAGTCAAATGTACTTTGCACATTATCCGGGTGTCAGATATTGCTTTCAGCGCTTTGGGTTCCTGAATTACCTCGCGGTTAATAATGCCAAGCTTGAGTAAATGGTCGATGTATGACAGATCACTGACGTCAGTACTAAAGAAACGGTGAATAGAGGGATGAAGATTCAAGTCGTAAATGTTCCGCCTTCGATAATCACTATCCTTTTCCGGAGAAATATTTGATTCGCCCGAGGCGACCAGGTACAACGCCGTGAAAAACCCTACGATAGACAGACGCCAAGTGCGCATCGGGCTGTTCTGCGTGTGCCGTAACAAACCGAATTCGCTCAATTGATGAGCAGCTTTCCGGATGTTGGTGAAGCAGCGTGTCGCCCCGGTCTTTGTTCGTTCAAAGTCTTTTATCGAGAGGTTTTCCCTGTGCAGATCGACGAAGTCACGAATAACTTCCAAGACGGGCTTCGAATGAACGTAGGTGATCAGCAGGTAAGCAAGCAATGCCGGTTGATAATATTGTGAAGGGATACCGCATAGAAATGAAGTCGAAGAAGATTTTATGGAAATCCTGATGACATCCTCATCTATGAAAACGTCACTGTTAAGATAATCGTCGAAGCTGATCTCACGGCCCCACGTTCCCCGGTGGAACTTCCAGGATTGAATCATCCCCTCCAGGAATGCGATCTTGGTTTCGAGATTGTCCTCGATGTTTCGTACTGCAAAAAAATAACCATAATTGTTAAAAAGTCCGGGTACGAACCGAATCAGGCTATCGATAAGCTCTTCGAAATGCTTGACTTCGTTTTTTCGAAGGCCGGTTGGTATATAATCTGGATAAGCCATAAATATCTCCTGTTTGTAGGAGGGAAAGGTAGTCGGCAAAACCATGGTTGGAGGCAAGGGGGAATTCCCGGATCGCTATGCCGGTATGCGAGCTGATATTGAGCTTGTCCGCATCGCATACCAACCAACCGGCTTTTTGCAGAAGGGTATCTATCTGTTGTCTTGCTTTCTCTTCCGGATTCACGTGCGTTCGACTCTGACGAATGATGTTACGATAGGATACAATTTATTTTTTATAACATCAACTACGTGCCGGGTTTTGCAGTGCGTTGATCATCCGCATCAACAAATACATGGATTGATCCCCAGCGAAAAAACGCATCACCGCGTTACGACAAGCTTGCGAACCTTTACGGTTCTCCCCGCGGAGAGCACACTGAAATACACGCCCGGCGCGAGATCGGCGGTTGAAACGGAATACCGGTGCCGGCCGGGATCCAGCCTTGCTCCGAAAACGCGCCTGACGACTTTCCCCAGGCGGTCACGTATAACTAACTCGACGTCGGATCGATGCTCCAGCGAAAAGACAACTGCCGTACGGGAGGCGGTTGGGTTCGGATAGGGCGCTTCGAACGTCACGACTTTTATGCCAGTCCGTTGCTGAACACCGGTTATCGAGGCCAGTATCCGCTGCAACGCTTCGCCCGTGGGACTGAGCACGTTCAGGAGAATATTCGTCGCCGCCGCCTGGTTCAACAGGCTGATCCGCTGTGCGGCGGGAAGGAAGCGTACCTGGTCGTACTCGAGGTAGGCGTAGAAGTATTGCATCCAGAAAAACGAACAGAACGTCATCCGCGTATGGAACGCCGTCTTGATGATGGTTTCCAGGAAGTGAACATCCAGCGGCGACCAGAAGCTGTACACGTCGCGGGCGAAAATCTCTCCGAATGAAATCCTTCCCAGCTCCGCGTCGGCGATCTTGTATGCCCAGGATTCGCCGAGGACGAATTCCTTTCCACGCGCGCGAGCCATGTCGGCGATGGTGAACACCTTGTCGAGGAAGTAATTCCGCTGGATGGGATACACGTGAACGTCGATGTAATCCAGGCCGGTATTGACGAGGCTGCGAATATAGTTCATCGATTCCCAGGTGCCGATCCCCGCACCGATTTTCGCGCCCCGGCGATCCAGGCCGGAGAGGCAGAAGTTCACCACGTCGGTAACGTTTTTCACCGAGAAATCGAGACCCGTGTTCATCGTCGCGGTGCTTGGTTCCGTTTCCAGCGTGAGAAAATCCGGTTGCAACTCGCGGAGGATGGTCTCGATCATCGCCCGCTTTTCCTTCTTGTACGTCTCGAAGGTGAGGTTGGAATAATCGACCGGCACCTGGCTGACGAGCGAATCGGTGAACGCCGGCCCGGTGGCGATCAGCATCTTCATGCCCCGCAGGCGGACTTCCGTCGCAACCTGCCGGTAAAACGCGAGGTATTCCGAAGAACGCGGAAAAGATGACACGAGGAGAGGATAGGTGACGGCGATCGAGACGCCCCCGACACCCAGAGTTTTCAGGCGATCGAGCGTGACCCTGACGCCGCCAAGCGCCCGTGGTTCCAGAAGATACGGACCCCTGTTGCCGTTGGCGGTGATGAGCGTGGCGCTGAACGTTACCGGCGGTTTGGTGCCGTCCCAATGGGCGTCAAGGTAGGCGTCAATATTGTCGAGGATGCTGTCGAGTTCCGCGTACGTGGATTGGAATTCCGCGGGGACATCGCCGGTGGGAAGTGGACGTTGCGCGATTCCCGAAACCGGCGGGAAGATGACAAGAAGGATGAAAAGAAAAGCGAATCGCATGGCCGCCGTCCTATTCGTTGAAAGGTTCGTATCAATGGGAGGGCGCATTCGAGGCGCAGCCCGTTATTGGAATCAGGGTAATAATGAGCATTACAAGGATCAATCGCAAGCGTTGGAGAAAAACAACGTGCAACCAACACCATCCCGTGGAAAAATGCTTGAACAATCAATTTATTCCCGCGAAAGCGGGAATCCACGGGTAGTTTCAATTTAAATGTGATCATACCCGGGAATGAACTTGACGGGCTTGTTTTTTTGTAATATTGGGATGAACCACCAAACGCTCGTCTTTATAACATTCGGAGAAATATCATGAAGCGTCCTGGTTGGTTGCGCAATGCGCGTGTTGTCCGTCTGATTTTCTTTCCTCTCGTTGCGACACTGCTCTTTCTTTTTATCGGACACCTGGATTCCAGGCCGGTATCGACGGAAGATACCTCAAGTTCCGTGAACGAATCCACGGTCACATCTGCGAATCCCAGCCCCGTGCCGAGGGGCGTGTATTTCTACCGGACGATAAGCGCCATGTACGATTCCATCGTGGTTTCCTCCATGTACGGTGAAATATGCCTTCCCAACGAGGACAGCCTGACTATTCAGTATGAGCTACGGCATCCGGAACCCGGACTCGATACAACCGCGCAGGCGATATACAACTGGTCCAAGACGGTTCCTTTTCCGGTGACTGATACGACACAACTCGTCGTGTGGAGAGGCTTGGCCTTTCAGCAATTGGATTATTCAAAGCCGCACTATGTCCCCGATACCTGTGCCTGAATTCTTGAACTTCGCGACGCCTCCAACGATAACTTCCTCGCGGTTCTGGACAGCGCAGGATTCATCAGGGAGCGCGGTGCCGAATCCATCCAGCATATCGCTGCGCGCGTTTCCAAACCCGGCAAGCACGGAGACTCGTATTATGGTTACTTTGTCGCAGGAACAATACGTCCGGGTCATGATTCGGTCGGTGGATGGACGAGTGATAAAGGAGATTGAATCAGGGTTGAAATCACGGGGTACACACGTGTTCCTCTTCAACCCGGGGCGCGCAGTGACAGGCGTGTATTACGCGGTCGTAACGGACGGCGAAGGCAACATATTGAAAACGGAAATATTTCTGATGGTTCGGTAGCCAGTTTGGAGTGATGTTGAAATAAGCCCCGGCCCACGAATGTATTCGCGGGAAAATGTGCCTCATCCAAGAATAATAGCAACCATTTCAATGGTTTGAATCGGTTGAAACGGATACGGAATGAGGCGTGTGCGTTCGAATGCTCCACGATTGAAATCGTGGGTTTTTTTACGTGGAATGGCCCCCAGCCAGTGTATCCATCCGTGGGAAAACGTTGTCAATGCCCGTAACACTCTCCTTTCTTTCCCGTACATGGGGCCCATGTCCGTAAAAAGGTGTTCAGACGATTTAATCCTTTACCCCCGGATTTACGCCGGTCGATCCTGATTCTGAAGTTCCTCGGGAGAACAATGAACCGTTCGTTTTTACTCGTTCCGTGTCTTTTCCTGGCCATACTGCCCGCCCTTCTTCCAGCTCAGACCAAACCTCTGCAGAGCGACTCGACATGGCATCCCGTCGACCAACCCACCCTCGAGGTTCGTCGGACGGCGGGTTCCATCGTGATCGACGGCGATCTCGACGATCCGGGCTGGCGGGACGCCGCGGTGGCGAAAAATTTCTCCGAGACCTTCCCCGGCGACCGGACAAGGCCCCCCGTCGATATCCGAGTGTTTGTTACCTACGACGATGACAATCTCTACCTGGCGTTCAGGATTTTCGACGATCCTGCTTCCATCCGGGCCTCGCTGCGGGACCGCGACCAGATATGGCAGGATGACTACGCGGGAATCATTCTCGACACCTATGGCGACGCCTCCTGGGCCTACTTCATCGCTGCAAACCCGCTCGGCGTGCAGGGCGACACGCGCATTTCCTCCAGCTCCGGGGAGGATATGAGCTTCGACCTCGTTTTCGAGTCGGAGGGAAAGATCACCGACCGGGGATACCAGGTCGAGATGGCCGTTCCTTTCCGGTCGCTGCGGTTTCCCGAGCAGGATGTCCAGAACTGGCGCGCAACCTTCTGGATCACGCATCCCCGGCAGAGCCTCAACACCTATTCCTGGGCGGCGATTAACCGCGACGAGCAGTGCTGGCTGTGTCAGAACGGTTTCCTGAGAGGCATCCGGGGCGTGAGGTCCGGTGAAAAGTTAGAGCTTCTGCCCGCGTTTGTCGCGTCGCAATCATCGCGTCTCCGGGATGCGGGAGATCGGAACTCCGGCCTGGCTCCTTTCGACCTGCGAAGCATGAGGGGGGAACTCTCCCTCGGTCTTCGTTACGCTCTCACGAACAGCATCTTTGCGGAAGCCACGTTGAACCCGGATTTCAGCCAGGTGGAATCGGACGCGACCCGGATCGACGTCAACACGACCTTCGCATTGTTCTACCCGGAACGCAGGCCGTTCTTCCAGGAAGGCAGCAACTTCTACGATACCTGGATCAGCGCCGTGTACACCCGCACCATCAACGATCCGCTGGTCGCTACCAAGCTTATCGGCAACGCGGGGGCTAACAGTTTCATCTACATCGGGGCCTGGGACGAGCATTCTCCCGTCCTTCTCCCCTTCGAGGAGCGCAGCGCCGTGGTACAGGACGCGGGGAGGAGCTTTTCCAACATCTTCCGCTCCCGTTACGATTTCGGAGAATCATCGTTCGTCGGGTTGCTGGTGACAGACCGGCGCCTGACCGACGGCGGTTCGGGCAGCGCGTTCGGTGCCGATGCCATGCTGTTGTTCCTGGATAATTTCAGGGTGAAAATACAGGTCATGGGCAGCCACACCACGGAACCGGACGACAGCAGCATGACTGCTTCCCTCGGCGACATGAAATTCGACGGCGGCGCGCACACGGCGGCCTTCGACGGGGAATCGTACTACGGCCTCGCGTACATCCTGGGATTCGAGCGGCAATCGCGAACCTGGAACTTCGACGTTACGTACCGGGAGTCCGGCCCGACTTTTCGCGCCGCCAACGGTTTCGTTACCCAAAACAACCGGCGGCAGCTCAGTATGTCCCAGAGCCTGACCCTGTACCCGGAGGATTCGTTCTTTGACGTGATCAGGCCCGGCATCGACGTGGGGCGGGTGTGGAACTTCGACGGCGTACGCAAAGACGAGTGGATCGTGCCCAATCTCAATCTCAACCTGAAAGGACAGACCTACGTCGGCGGCGGGTACATTTTCAGCAACGAGCTGTTCAGAAACGTGCAGCTTCGGGGCATCAGGCGCGGATGGATTTATGTCAATTCGAATTTGTTCGAGCGATTTCGTTTCGGTTTCAATTACACGGCGGGCCGGTTCGTTGCTCGAAGCGTGCAGACACCCTTGCTGGGCAGCGGCAAGGAGTTCAGTTTCTGGACAGAGCTTAAGCCGACCACACAGCTTATCATTTCGGCCGGCGTTTCCTATTCCGATCTCTATGAGCCGGACG
This sequence comes from Bacteroidota bacterium, assembly GCA_024276335.1. Taxonomy (GTDB): domain Bacteria; phylum Bacteroidota; class Ignavibacteria; order SZUA-365; family JAADGX01; genus JAADGX01. The sequence goes on along the minus strand of JAJRXL010000301.1, from coordinate 4,145 downwards.
GCGGCAACGAGATTTTCAGCGGCTATATCCTCCGGAGCCGTATCAACTACCAGTTCACACGCGAGTTGTTTTTGCGCCTGGTCGTCCAATACAACCAGTTCGGCAGGGGCCTGGACATCGAGCCCCTCCTGACCTACAAGCTCAATCCGTTTTCGATTTTCTACATCGGGGTCACCAGCAGGTACGGCGATTTCGGATCTTTCTATAAGAGTTCCTTGCGCGAAAGCCCCATCATCCTCACACAGCGGCAGAGACAGTATTTCCTGAAATTCCAGTACCTGTTCCAGGTGTAAAAACAATGCGGCATCCGGCGTAGTCCTCCGGTCGCTGTTTCACCGGCAATACCGCGTGGTTCACGCGGAGGGTTTCTTCCATTCCTTTCGCCTCGCCGCCCAAACGACGGTTGTTTACCTGGAGGACGGCGTGCTCGTTCCCGGTGTAAAGCGGTTCGGCATCAACGTCGGTGTGCACATGTGGAAGGGCACTGCCCGGGCGAGGCTGGACGTGTACGACGTGTTGGGGAGACGGGTGACAACCTTGCGCGACGGGTTCCAGGCGGCAGGCGCCCACGCGGCGGTCTTTTCCGCGGCGGTCCCGGGAACGTATTTCGCCGTGTTGACAACACAGTTAGATCGAATTGTCGAGCCGTTTATCGTTGTTCGGTAGAAGTTGGGAACCACGCACGGTGACTGGTTCCCTGTTTTTTAGGCGGGTGGATTCACTTTCCCGTCTTGCCCCCTATCCTGATTTCGAGTACTTTGCACTGTCATGAGGGCCCGTGCCGATTCGAACACCTACCATCACATCCCATGAGAATACTGTTACGTCGCCTGGTATCCGCAGCGGGCGTTATCGTCCTGCTGGTCGGGTGCTCCTCGCCCGAGCCGCAAGTGGATGTCGGACCGCCCCTCGTGCGGTTCCTGGGGGCGCATTTTCAGGGCAGCCACATGCTCGTCGCTGCTTCGTTGTTCAACTGGACCGGACAGGTGTCGAAATCCGGTGAGCGGCTCTATGCCGTACGTCATACCATCTGGCTGCGATCCCGCGACGGGGAGCACTGGAAAGCGGTGGGCGTGATGCCGGGCTACCCTTATTCCGTGAACGAAGTCATTCCGGGAGAAATCCTGGTAACCACTAATGCGGGCGTGCAGCATTCGGGCGACGGTGGTGCGACCTGGGATCGTGTCATGAAATCCAAGTTGGTTACAAGCATCGTGTGGGACGGCGTGCACCGGGAATTGATGGCGTGCGAGGTCCGCAACGGCATCGTCCGCCACGTCCGGAACCGCTTTTGGACCCGCATCAATTCCGTGCCGCCGGAACCGATCTACCAGGTCGCGGGCGGTGATTCCCTTCTTTATCTCCTGACACGCCGCAACGACAGCAGCCTGGTGTACCGCAGTCGCGACGGCGCCTTTACGTGGGATACGATCTGGCCCTACGCCCGGAGAATCCATTTCCTGTTCGTTCCCGCTTCCGGGGAATTAATGGCGGCCACCAGCGCGGGCCTGTACCGCTTCGACGGCAGCCGCTGGTACGGTCTCGGACCCCCGGAGAACACGGTGTACGGTGCGTCGTTGCCTGGCAGGGGTCTCGGAGCGCCCGGCGTCGCGTTCGCGGTGACCACCGCCGGGTATATCTCTCCGCGATTGTTTTGGCGGGAAACGAAGCGCTTTCTCTTCAGGGACCTGACGGCGGGTTCCTTCACGGAGAAGTATGGCATTCTCCGCAACGACGGAACGGGCTGGCGCATGGCCCTGGCCGGTCCGTACACCTTCGTGCAGGTGAGCAGAGCAGGCAAGGCCGTGGCCTACGGGGGGAGGAAAGTGGCCGTTTCGAGCGACACCGGCCGCACCTGGCGGGAGGTTTCCGCCGATCTCATGCCCCTTGTGACGGAGGCGGACAGTGTCATGACCGGAAAAAATATCCTCCCCTGAATTATTCCCTTGGGTTCCTTATATTAGCGTTCAGATTTAACAGAACGATTTCTCGTGTTTGATCATGAGGGTATCACGGTTATGCCGCGTTGTTTCCGTCTTGTTTTCATGGCTTTCCTTTTTGTCGGCTTCCTTACCGGTTCGATGGCCGATGCCCAGCAGTTATTCCGCTTCGCCCGGGAGGGATTGGTGGTGTGGCTGGAGACCGGCACGGGCCGGTTCAGCCTCCAGGCCGCCGACTCGACCAACCTGCTTTTCATCCGCGACCACCGCATCAATTCATTCACCAACGTTCGCATCGGAGACACGGTGTACACCAACAACGTGTTGCCTCGCCCTCCCGAGGGAACGACGCCCTTTCCCCGGGGAGCGATCACGACGGATTCCACCTCGATTCTCTTCGTGACCGACCTGCCGCATTCCGGTGGCACGGTGCAATTGCGGCAACGCTTCATCCCGGATTCCATCGGCACCAGGCTGTACCTGCGCCTGCGCAACGTGCTGGTGAACCGGACCGGCGACACGGTGCGCGCGGGACTGCTCCAGGTGATGGACTTGATGATCGGGGACGACGATTCGGTGGAAGTGTTCGTGAACAACCTGCGGGTGGTACGGGAGCGGGAGTTTCGGGATACGCTGGTTCCCCCCCGATGGATGGCGCGCTCCATGCTGTGGCCGTTCGTCGTGCACGGCGTGTTCGACAGTGCGGGCGCCCGCCCGCCCGACCAGTTCGTGGTGGGGCGCTGGCGGTCGGAAGGGTACGTGGGCGCGGCAACCTGGGACTACCAGCCGTCCGGCCTCGAGCTCGGCGACAATGCCGTCCTCATGCAGTGGAATAGGCAGCCGCTGGCCCCGGGCGACAGCCTAGTCATTACCGTGATATACGGCGCGGAAATTCCTCCGCCGGGCAGCATCGACGTCCGTCTCGAGTGCCCTGGCGGCATGGAGTTTTTCCTGGACCGCTACGCAACCGGTTACCTCGATAATCCCCGCCTCGTGTCCAACCTGATCCGCAACGTGGGCATCTATCCCGCTTCGGGCCTCTCGGTGCGTGTTACCACCGGTCCGTGGCTGGTGGTGGATTCGGGTTCCGCCGTCCAGGCGGTCGATCCCCGCGTCCTGCGTCCCGGCAGAACGGCGGCTAATGCCTGGCGTCTCCGCGCGGTCATGGATTCCACGGAGCGCACGTCGTGGGTACGGTTCGACTTGCAGGGCCGCTACGGGGTTCGCGACTCGTGCATCGTGCCGGTGCACCTGCCCGCGGGTATTTTCTGCGATTACGAAGTGTACGCGGTTGCACCCGACAGCGTCCGGCGCCTGGGCGACATGTCCGGGTACGATCCGAATCCCGTACGGATCACCGCTTTCGTGCTGAACCGGAGCCGTTTCCCCCTCAGTAGCGTCAGGGCCACGCTTTACATACCACCCCGGTTGAGACTCCTGGCGGGCGACAGCACCCAGCGTCTGATCGAACCGTTGATGGAACTGTACCAGCGCCAGAAGGCGACGGCGACCTGGATGGTGGCGGCGCGGTTCGATGAGAGGACCGATACGGTAACGTGGAAGATCGTGTTCAGCGGCATGTGCGTGAAGGAGGAGGAAATCGAGGGGCGCATCATCGTGGGGGGTGTATCGCGGGATCAACCGGACGGAGAGAAGGTGAAGCTGAACGCGGCGTGGGGGCGGGAGTTCTGGTTCGCCTATCCCACCAACCGCGGCAGGGGTTTAGGCTACTATTCGACACCATACCTACGCATCCTTACAATAAAACCGGTTACGGTTTTTATTTACTCGCCGGCCTGGTCTCACCAGTGGTGGGCACGGTTAGTATTGCCTGCTAACGTGGATACGCTTTTTAGGTGTGATCCGGTGGCGGCGAAGGGGACGCCCTACAAGTTGTGGAAAAACGGTGTCGTTGTGAAAAGCACGGAACCGATCGCCCTGGAAATGATCAGCTACCTGCCGGGCAGCCAGTTAAACCCGTGGAACGTGGACGCGACGATGATCCTGCCGCGCCCGTGCCTGGGCAAGCGGTACATGGCTGTGGGATACGATTACAACGAGCCTATCGAGGAGTTCGTTGTCGCTTCCGGTCTGAACAAGACCGCAGCGTATTTCCGTATGCAGGAAGTGACACCGGAATGGGACATCGCGTGGAAAATCAACACCTATACCATGGACCGTGGAGCCGCTGCCAGCGTGCGGCCG
>JAJRXL010000300.1 GCA_024276335.1 Bacteroidota bacterium | reverse complement strand
ACGAAGAAGCTGAACCGCAATCGTCCGACCGGGCAGCCGAAAATCTACCCGGGGAAAGTCTGGGTGCTTACTGCCAGGGGAACACTGAAAGCGTTGCCAGTCAAGCTCGGTATCAGCGACGGCATGTACACGGAGCTGGTGGCAGGAGATCTTCACGAAGGGCAAGAAGTTATCGTGGGGGCGGTGGTGACAGGTGACACTGGTGAAGACGGGGCCAACAATCCATTTGGCGGATTTCGAATGCGGCGCAGGAGGTAGTGGCATGAAATTCATGGAAATTATCCTCACGTCGCTCGATTCGTTGTTACGCCACAAGACCCGCTCCTTCCTGACCATGCTGGGAATCATTATCGGCGTGGGATCGGTCATTGCGGTGGTGGCAATCGGGCAGGGGGCCCAGCACCAGGTGCAGCAGCAAATCAGCAGCCTGGGCAGCAACGTCATCATCATTTTTCCCGGCTCCCACAGGCACGGCGGCGTGCGCGGTGGGGCCGGGAGTTTCAACCGGCTCAAGGAAGCCGACGCCAGGGCCATCCGGGAGAGCTGTCCCTCGGTGGCGGCGGTAACGCCGGTTGCCAGGACTGGCGGCCAGGTGGTGTACGGCAACATGAACTGGAGCACGACCGCGTACGGCGTGTACCCGGACTACCTGCTGATAAAGGACTGGCGCGTCGAGCGGGGGACGTTTTTCTCCGAGCAGCAAAGCCGCGCGGTGGCGAAAGTCTGCGTCATCGGGAAAACCGTTGCCGACAACCTGTTCGGTGATGAAGACCCGCTGGACAAGATCATCCGCTTCCGCAAGATTCCCTTCCGGGTCATTGGAGTGCTGGAGGAAAAGGGGCAGAACATGTTCGGGCAGGACCAGGACGACATCATCATGGCCCCGTTTTCCACGGTGCAGCGGTTGCTGGTGGGAAGTCCGTACGTCGGTCTTATTTATGCTTCGGCCGTATCCGAGGGTGAAGTCGAGGCGGCCACGAGCCAAATCGAGGAATTGCTGAGAAGCCGCCTGCGCGTTTCCGACGAAAGCGCGGACAACCCCTTCACGATCCGGACCCAGACGGAAATCGCATCGGCCGCACAGGAGACCTCGTCCGTGTTCACATCGCTCCTGTACAGTGTCGCTGCCGTTTCCCTGATCGTGGGCGGCATCGGGATCATGAACATCATGCTCGTTTCCGTGACGGAGCGCACGAGGGAGATCGGCATCCGCATGGCTGTGGGAGCTCGAAGATGGGACATCATGCTCCAGTTCCTGACCGAAGCCATCGTTCTCAGCGCCATCGGGGGAATCCTGGGAATACTGGCGGGAGTGGTCGGATCGAGGATCGTGACACAGATCGAAGGCTGGCCCACGATGATCTCGACGGAATCGATCTTCCTGGCCATCGTGGTTTCCGGCGTGGTGGGAGTCTTTTTCGGCTTTTACCCGGCCCGGAAGGCCTCGATGCTCAGCCCGATCGAGGCGCTGCGGTACGAGTGAGAGGTGGGTGCCGATTTCCTGGGATAGCCGCCACAACATTACCGGTACGTGCAAAGACTTTAGTCTTCGTGATGGTATCAAGGGGTTTCCATCGGGTGTTGCATGCAGAATACATTCCTGATCATGTGACCCGATTCAACCGAAGAGAGCGTGAAGCTTCAATACCGTCTTTTTCCACAACAACAGGGTCTCTCGCTCCTGTAAGGCCCTTTTCTGACACTGTGAACACATCGTGACCTGCCGACTGGAGTAACGCGGAAAATGCCTGTGGCATATTCTCATCCAGTTTGACTTTCATCTTGAGACTTCCGAATGGAGTGGCTGTTCCTCTTCCTCGTGAGCAAGCCAGGTCGCGTATCCAATAGCTGCACGGATATCCTCTTCCTTGAGCGTCGGATACTCATTCAAGATGGTATCGACGCTTTCACTTGCCTTCAAATAATCAAGAATTATGGAAACCATAATCCTCGTGCCTTTAATACACGGTTTTCCGTGACACACCAGAGGATCTATAGAAATACGATCACGCCAGTTAAATTCTTTCATATGTCACCTCCTGCATAGTCACCCCAAAACGGTTGTTCAACCTGACGCTGTTGTGTTGCCAGTGGTTGGCGCGGT
>JAJRXL010000299.1 GCA_024276335.1 Bacteroidota bacterium | reverse complement strand
CGTCTCCGCTATCAGACACATCGGCTATCCGGGAAATGCCGCGTATTCGTTTGATTTCAGAACGGATTCAGGTAATTGGTGGATCGGAGGCAAGGTTCGAACGTTCAACCTTACTCAACGTCGTGAGTCATCGAAGGTACGCACAGGCCATCGTGAATAATCAATAATCCAAAATCAAAATCTCCCCTTCTCCCGGTCCCCTTGTCTCAAACACCCACCATCAAGAAGCGCAAATTCCAAATCTCAAATTTCAATTCTCAAATCCCGAATCTCAAATCCCCTCCCCCTCTGTTTTCCCCGTGGCAAATAAAGCCAATATCCCTAATCCAGATCTCCTCCCACGGGCCTGAGCTGGATTTCCTCCACCATGGCCCGATCGGGCGTCAGCCAGGCGTTGATCACCGCCGAGGCGACGTCTTCCGGCTTCATCATGCGGTTCCTGTAATTCCTGCGAACAGCTTCCGGCCAGATGGGTGTAGCGGTGGCGCCGGGAAAGATGCTCGTCACCGCGATGTTCCGGTCGCGGTATTCCTCGCGGATGCAGTCGGCCATTGCTTTCAGACCCGCCTTGGTCGCGGAGTACACCGAGCTGTTCTTAAAAACCTTTTTCGCCGCCACCGAGTTGATCATTATGATCATGCCGCCGCCGCGCCGCACCATGCCGGGCAGAACGGCCTGCGTGCACAGGAACGGCCCCCGCAGGTTGGCAGCCAGCACGGTATCCATTTCCTTGACTCCCGTATCGAGGAACGACTTGAACACGGTGGCGCCCGCGTTGTTCACGAGCACGTCCACTTCGCCGAGCGACGCGCGTATGGCCCCGTACGCAGCGCCGACCGATTCCGGGTTCGTGACGTCGCACGCGACATCCATCACGCGCCAGCCTTTCTTTTTCGCCCTGTCGGCCAGGGCCTTCAATCCCGCCGCCTGTCGGGACGAAACAGCCACTTTCGCCCCGCGCTCGGCAAAAGCCAGCGCGATGGCCCTGCCGATGCCGGTCCGCGCGCCGGTCACCCAGACGACGGTATTCCTGGTTGTTTTTTTCATGCGAGTGTCGAGTTTATGAGACGAAGGAATTCATCGCGGGACTTGATGTTGGTGCTGAATTCGCCCAGCATCGCGCTGGTCGTGGCAACGGAATTCTGCTTCTCCACTCCCCGCATCATCATGCACATGTGCCGGGCCTCGATCACAACCGCAACGCCCAGGGGACTGAGCGTGTTTTCGAGCGTCTCGGCGATCTGCTGCGTCATGCGCTCCTGCACCTGCAACCGGCGTGCGAACATGTCCACGATCCGGGGGATCTTGCTCAGGCCGAGTATCTTGCCGTCCGGGATATAGGCAACGTGGCACTTCCCGAAAAACGGCAGCAGGTGGTGCTCGCACATGGAGTAGAAATCCACGTCCTTCACGATCACCATTTCGTTGTAGCGCTCCTCGAACACGGCGCCGTTGAGAATCTTGTCGATATTCATACGGTAGCCGCGTGTCAAGAATTCATACGCCTTGGCCACGCGGTCCGGCGTCCTGAGCAGCCCTTCCCGCTCCGGGTCCTCCCCGATTTCCTCCAGGAGTGAATGGATGAGACCGGCCAGCCGTTCACGCTCTTTGGAATGTTCATCTGCCATGAGTCATGCGCCTCGATATTCGACAATATTTCGTTCCGTTTCGTACAACCGCACGCAGTGCAGTTTCCCGGCGGGGATTTTTTCCGCCAGCAAATCCCAGATCACCCGCGCGATGTTTTCCGCGGTGGGAACCAGGTTCGCGAACTCCGGGCAATCGTAGTTGAGATGCTTGTGATCGAACCGCTCAACCACTTCTTCCCGGATGACGCTCTTCAATTGCTTGAGATCGACGACGTACCCGGTGCCGGAATCGATCTCCCCCGCCACTACGACTTCGACCACGTAGTTGTGACCGTGACCGTGAGGGTTGTTGCACTTGTCGAAAACCTCCCGGTTCCGTTCCTCGCTCCAATCGGGATTGTGCAGGCGATGGGAGGCGCTGAATTCCTCCCTGCGGGTAACGTACATCATCAGGCAAGATCTCCAATCAGCGAGCGGCGGATATCCCCGGCGATATCCGCAGTGTGGGAATAGTTGGGATGCTCGACCACGACCCGCGCAGGCCTCTCCACGTCCCGGAAATCCTTCACCATCTTGTCGGTCAGGTGGAACCGGATGTACTGCACGGCGCTGATCCTGCCTTCTTCGCTCTGGTCCTCGTCGAACGCGGCCGCTACACGGTCGCCGTCGACTTCCAGGAACACGCAGTCCTTGGTCAGTCCTACCAGCGCGTCCAGGTATTCCTTGATCCTGCCGTATTCCTGGATCTCGATGAGCATGGTGGCGCTGAGCTCATGTTCCCCGGGAATGAGCTGGTTATAGGTTTCGATCTCGTGCCGGATCGCGTTCTCGTCCACCATGCGTTCCACCCGCATCATTTCCTGGATCTGGAACCGGACCGTGTCCCTGTTCTCGAACACCAGCGTCATGCGGTCGCCCACGGGCAGGCGGCGGTTCTTTTTCATTTCCACTACGCGTTTCCGGAATTCAGGGCGAATGCGCTCGTACTCCGCAATGTCCACGATATCGTTCCTGGTAATCGGCTCCATGTCGTGCCTTATTGCCTCCTGCTATTTCAACTTGTAGGCGCGGGCGAGCAGCGAAACCGGGTGCTCCGACTCCTGGCCCGTGGCCTGCGCGATGTGCATCTGGGCGAAGGCGCAATCCGAGACCACCGCCGCCGATTTCTTCTTTTCCAGTTTCCGGAAGAGCTTCCTGCCCGCGTGCAGCGACAGCGAAAAATACTCCTTCTTCATGCTCCATTGCCCGTCGTGCCCGGAGCACTGCTCGACCATCTCCACCCGTGCGCTCGGCAGCATCCTGAGAACGTCGCGGGACTTGTAGCCGATGTTTTGCGCTTTCAGGTGGCAGGGCAGGTGGTAACTGATTTCCCCGAACTCGCCTTCGAACTCCGTGCTCAGCTTGCCCTCGTTGCTGAGCTTCTTGAGGTATTCCATGAGGTCGTACGTGTGCCCGGCTACCTTTCGGGCGGCGTCGCGGTCGCCGGCGAGAAGCGGGTACTCCTGCCGGACCATGAGACTGCAACTCGGGCTGGGTATCACGATGTCGTACCCCTCATCGACCAGAGGCAGGAGGTACGCGAGGTTGGCGTCGGCTTTTTTCGTCGCTTCCTCCAGGTCGCCAATGCCGAAAGACGGCATGCCGCAGCAGCTCTTGTAGCCCGGCGCCACTTCCACCTTGTTGTGATGGAGCACTCGGACGGCGTCCCTGCCGATATCAGGGTTGTTGAACTGTACCAGGCAGGTAGTGTAGAATGCGACTTTCGCCACCGGTTGCCCGGGCGCGGGATTGCTCCGTCGCCACTGCTCGAACCACGCTTCGAACGTTCCGCGGTGGTACTTCGGCAGCATCTTCCGCCGGTGGATACCGACCGTCTTTTCCATGAAGGCGCGGCTCAACGCGTTGGAATTGAGCCAGTTCATGAGACGGGGGAATTTCGACCCGATGGAACCCGCGCGGTCCGGGTCGCTGAGCAGCTTGTCACGGAACGATATTCCTTTCTCCTTCACACGGATGGCCTGCGCGCGCGTGAGCAGGCGCGGGAAATCGAGCAGGTAATCGTGGGGCGGCGTGTACGGACATTTCGGGTAACACAGCTTGCACTGGAAACAGAGATCGGTTACCTCGTCGTAGTCGCGGCTGGTGAGAAAGGTAACGGGGTTGTCCAGCGACTTTTCGGCGGTCAGCCGGTCGTCTTCTTCCTAGATGCGTCGAAAGAGCTTGTTGAAAGAAGGACAGAGGTTATCGCACAACCGGCAGCCGTTGCAGATATCGAAGACGCGGAACATCTCCTTGTCCAGGTCTTCCTTGTCCCAGTAAACGGGTTCTATATGATCAAAAACCAT
>JAJRXL010000298.1 GCA_024276335.1 Bacteroidota bacterium | reverse complement strand
ATCGAGAAAGCGATGCACGCCTTCCACGCCTGCCGTGGACCAGGGTTTGACTTGTTCCAATGGCCCCATGAACATTTCGAACAGGCGAAGGCTGTCCGCCCCGTGCTCCTTGATCACGTCGTCGGGGTTGACAACGTTGCCAAACGTCTTCGACATCTTCCGGTTGTCTTCGCCCAGGATCATGCCCTGGTTTACCAGCTTCATGAACGGTTCCGGGGTCGAAACGACACCGATATCGTAGAGCACCTTGTGCCAGAACCGCGCGTAGAGCAAGTGCAACACTGCATGCTCGGCACCGCCCACGTAAAGATCCACCGGCATCCAGTACCGTTCTTTTTCCGGGTCGCACAGCTTCCTGTCGTTGTGCGGATCCAGGAACCGGAGGTAGTACCAGCACGATCCCGCCCACTGCGGCATGGTGTTGGTTTCACGCCGGGCGGGTTTTCCCGTTTCGGGATCGACGGTGTTGACCCACTCCTCGATGGCGGCAAGCGGCGATTCGCCCGTCCCCGTAGGCTTGTACGATTCGACATCGGGAAGAACGACGGGCAGGTGATCTTCGGGCAGCACCTTGTGCGTGCCGTCTTCGAGATGGATAACCGGGAACGGTTCGCCCCAAAATCGCTGCCGGGAAAAGAGCCAGTCCCGCAGCTCGTACTGAACGGAGCGCTTGCCCAGCCCTTGTTCTTCCAACCAGGCGATGACCCGTTCCTTGGCCTCGGGTGTCGGCAAACCCGAGATGAAACCGGAATTCACGGACTCTCCTTCCCCTTCATAGGCGCCCTTGCTGACGTCCCCGCCGCTGACGACTTCCACGATGGGCAGATCGAACGTGCGGGCAAAATCCCAGTCGCGCTGGTCGTGCCCCGGCACCGCCATGATCGCTCCCGTGCCATAACTCATCAAAACATAGTCGGCAATCCAGATGGGAATCCGTTCCTTGTTGACCGGGTTGATGGCATAGCCACCGGTGAAGACGCCGGTCTTCTCCTTGGCCAGGTCGGTTCGTTCCAGGTCGCTCTTACGGGCCGCGGTTTCGCGGTACTTCGCAACTTCGTCGGCGTGTTCCGGTGTCGTGATTTTATCCACCAGCTCGTGCTCGGGTGAAAGCACCATGTACGTCGCCCCCCACAACGTATCCGGGCGCGTGGTAAAAACCGTGATGGAATCTTCCGCGCCTTCCACCGGGAAAATAACCTCCGCCCCGTCGGAGCGCCCGATCCAGTTTCGTTGCATCTCCTTCACGTTTTCCGGCCAATCCAGGAGATCGAGGTCGGTGAGCAGCCGCTCCGCGTATGCGGTGATCTTCAGCATCCATTGCCGCATGGGGCGGCGTACAACGGTATAGCCCTGCTCGAGTTGCTCGGGGACCTCTTCATTTGCAAGAACGGTCTGGAGTTCGACGCACCAGTTCACGGGCACTTCCGCCATGTACGCGAGACCGCGCTTGTAGAGCTGGATGAATATCCACTGGGTCCACTTGTAATAGCCCGGATCGGTGGTGTTGATCTCACGGTCCCAGTCGTAGGACAGGCCGATGGCCTTGATCTGACGCCGGAAGTTCTTGATGTTTTCCCGGGTCGTGACGGCGGGGTGCTTGCCTGTCCGTACTGCATGCTTTTCCGCAGGCAACCCGAATGCGTCCCAGCCCATGGGATGGAGGACGTTGAACCCCCGCATGCGTTTGTACCGGGCAAGGATGTCCGTCGCGGTATATCCCTCCGGATGTCCTACGTGCAAGCCGGCGCCGGATGGATAGGGAAACATGTCGAGAATGTAATACTTGGGCTTCTCCGGGTTTTCAACGGCTCGGAAGGTCTTGTGATCTTCCCAGTACCGTTGCCAGCGGGGTTCTACTTCAGCAAATGGATAGTGCATGGTTTCTCTGTTCGTGTAACAGGCTTCGAATCAAAAAAATACTGCGTGCCGGGAGATTGAGCAACTTCCCACGGATATAAAAAGAAACCGCCACAGGGGAAGGTCAGCCTGTGGCGGCCAGAGGTAAACTCTATCGGTGGGTTAAAAGGGGCCCCACGCACCCGTGAAGGTGATGGGTTTGTACACGAAGGGGTGCATTCCAAAGGAACGCACATATTTTTGACCTCCTGTGTCAACGCAGGTGGGGTAGTATATGGTAGAGGGGTAATTTTTTTTCAGTAAATTCTTCACTGGTATAAATGTAATCTTCTTATGCATTTCTTCCAAACTCGCAACCAAGATATTTTCCTGTTTCACTTCGAACACACCGTTTTCCCATCGTCACCGTGTTGCATCCCTTCCACATCGAAGGCACGGCATCTCTTTTTAATCTGTTCCACCTGTTCAGCGTAGATGTTAACTTCATTTTATTTTGCAGCAAGACCCGGTACCCACAATATGGTAAGAACAGTTCGTATCATGCAAGTCCTTTCCGATTTTTCTTTCCACTAAATTGAATCGCCCCGAAGCGTCCCTCCTCACTGTACATGTGCAACCCGCTTTTCATCAATACGCGGCGCCGAAATTGAGCGTAATGAAAAATCCATTGGCGTTTGGAGCGTAACGTGGTTCGGCAGTGCCATCCGGTTTGATCAGGTACACACTGTCGATCCCCTCCGGCAAGGGAATGAAGTAATACCGGAAATTGACTCCCAGTACCGTTGACCGGTCGAAGCCGAACTGTGCCCCGAAACCAAGGAATCCGCCGTACGACCAGTAAGGACGCCCGTCCCCGAACGCCTAAAAGAATTCCTCTCTCGCCGGAGTGGTATAAATGAAAACGGGCCCCGCCCCGCCGTTCACATAAGGACGAAAGTTGTCCTGGATATCATCTTTGAACAAGCGGTACTGCAATCCGACGAATATCGGTATGCGAAAGATCCGGTTAATCTTGTTTATCGAATACGAGTTTCCGTAAAGGTCGTAAGTCTCGAATTCCCGCGAGTCCTTGGACTCCGCCATGTTGGTCTGTACGAAAGCGGACAGGACGTCGTTGAAGTTCCGGTAGTACCATCCACCGAAACCGAACCCGTCCGTGGATACCATCATGTCGAATCCCCAGGCATGTTTTCGCGGAACTAGGTCTTCTTCTTTCAGCGTCTTCTTCTTTTTCTTCCCCCGGTAATGTTCATCGAACACAATGCGCTTCCCCGCATCCTGCGACCAGCCGGTTTGCCCGATGAGCGTTGTGAGAAGTAGCAAGACGAGTATGGTCTTTCTGTGCGTCATGGTAAATCTTAATAACTGATTCACGTCTTAATATAAATTCCATTGCCTGAAGTGTCAAGCACATACCACGTCATTCCCGGATTCGTGGACAAGGGAAACACAACGCCGTACTTTTTCCGGTCATCAAGACTCCCCGGTTGACTCCGTTTTCATGGAAAGCCCGACCCGTTTTCGTTCCAGGTCCACGTTCAGCACGGTGACTCGCACGATCTGTCCCACGTGCACCACCCGGTGTGGATCGCGGACGTAGCGGTCGGCGAGTTCCGAGATGTGCACCAGGCCGTCCTGGTGGATGCCGATATCCACGAAGGCCCCGAACCGCGTCACGTTGGTGACGACGCCCTCCAGCCGCATGCCTTCCTTGAGGTCCTCAATCGTTTCGATTCCTTCCCGGAAGTGGGCATACGCGAATTCCCGCCTGGGATCGCGTCCCGGTTTGCGGAGTTCCTCGACGATATCCCTGAGCGTCGGCAATCCCACCGTGTCCGTGCAATAGCGCTCGAGATCGATCTCTTGCAGGCGTTCGGGATGCTGTATGATCTCCTCTACGGTCAAGCCGAGATCATCGGCCATGCTTCGCACGACACCGTAACTCTCGGGATGCACGGCGGTATTATCAAGAGGATGGTCGCCGTTGCGAATACGCAGGAAGCCGGCAGACAACTCGAACGCCTTTTCGCCGAAGCGCGGCACCTTCATCAACTCCGCCCTGTTGCGGAATCCTCCGTGCCGTTCGCGGTAAGCCACGATGTTTTCCGCCGCGGTTTTATTCAGGCCCGACACGTAGGAGAGGAGTTGCTTCGAGGCTAAGTTCAGGTTTACCCCCACGAAGTTCACGCAGCTTTCGACCACTTCGTCCAGTTTTTGCTTCAGAAGTTTCTGGTCCACGTCGTGCTGGTATTGCCCCACCCCGATGGACTTGGGATCGATCTTGACCAGCTCCGCCAGGGGATCCTGCAAGCGCCGGGCGATACTGACCGCTCCCCGGATGGACACGTCGAGCTCGGGGAACTCCTAGGCCGCCGCTTCGCTGGCGGAATACACCGACGCCCCCGCTTCGCTGACGATGACCTTCAGCGGCTTGGGATCGTAGTCTCCCATCGCCAGCACGCTGTCGATAAAACCCTCGGTCTCCCGCGACGCGGTACCGTTTCCGATCGCGATGAGCTCGATACCGTGCCGGACAATGAGGTCGTCCACGATCCCCATGGCCTCGCCGGTCCGGTTGTGAGGCGGGGTCGGGTAAATCGTGATGTGTTCGAGGAACCGGCCCGTTTCGTCCACCACCGCGGCCTTGCAGCCCGTGCGGTAGCCGGGGTCGATGCCGAGTGTCGGGCGCATCCCGGCGGGAGGAGCAAGCAGTACGTTGCGCAGATTCTTGCCGAAGACCTCCACGGCTTCCCGGTCCGCTTCCTCCTTCTGCTCTTTCATCACCTCCGACAAGATGGAAGGTTCGAGCAGCCTGGACAGGGCGTCGTGAATCACCTCAGCAAGGAAATCCCGAACCGGTCCCGGTCCGACGCGGATATCCTTTCCCTCCAGGTACGTCTCGACCGCCCCGCGTTCGTACTCGATGCCAATGGCCAGGATGCCGTCCGCCTCACCCCGAAGGAGGGCGAGCAGCGTGTGCGATTGAACACGCGAGAGAGGAACGGTGTAATCGCGGTACGTGTCGAACTTGGTTTTTTCGTCCCGGAATTTCTTTCGCACCCGGCTGGTGAGAACACCGTTCCGACGGATAAACTCGCGGAGGTACGAACGGTACGGCGCGTGTTCGGCGACCTCGGCGGCCAGGATGTCGGCGGCTCCCTGGAGAGCGGTCTTTGCGTCCGGCACGTCTCTTTCCGCGTCCACGTAGGGCGCGGCGATTTCCTCCAAATCGAGACGTGGGTCCTCTTGCTCGTGGATACGACGAGCCAACGGTTCCAGGCCGCGCTCCACGGCAATGGTGGCACGCGTGCGCCGCTTGGGCCGGTAGGGAAGGTACAGGTCCTCGAGTTCCGTGCGGATGCGACACGCCGCGATCCGTTCCTTCAATTCCGCGCTCAACTTGCCCTGCGTTTCGATGGATTGCAAAATCGTTTTCTTCCGGGCTTCCAGTTCCTGGTAATACCTGAACCGGTTTTCCAGCGCGCGCAACTGCGTTTCATCCAACTCGCCCGTGCGTTCCTTGCGGTAGCGGGCCATGAACGGAATCGTCGCTCCTTCCTCCAGCATGTCGATCACGTTGGAAACCTGCCAGACCGCAAGCTGAAGCTCTTCCGCGAGTACCTTGATAATATCCAGGGGCACGATTGCTACTCCATGATGACACTGTTCCGCGAGACATCCCGACACCGGTTTTCCATCGTCGAAGATTTTCCGCTTTTGAAACCTACTGTCCGCCGCTTCCTCATGCAAGCCCTGTTTCCTGAAAAGCCACCGTGTCGTACCTTGATACCGATGGAAAACCGGAAACAACATCCACGTCTTGCATTACTCACGCTTTCAGCCGTTATTGCCTTCACCGTTTTCGGCGGGTGCAGCCAGGTGCGAAGCGTCTTCGCGCCCGGGAAACACGCGGAAGCAATTGCGGATTCGAACAGGCAGACCCCTCTTCCGCACGACGTCGTAACCGAACCGGAGATAAGCGCGCCCCCACGCGTTATTACTTCCCCCTGGGTGGACAGCGTCATCGCCACACTCGATCTCCGACAAATCGCCGCCCAGTGCGTGATGCCGTTTACATACTCGTCATCGGACTCGATGCGGCTCGACCAACTCCACGCCTTGCTGGATACCGTGGAGGTCGGCGGGTTCCTCGTTTCCCGTGGAGACACGGAAGGCGCGCGGATCATGATCGATTCACTCCAAGCATGGAGCCGAACGCCATTGCTCATCGCGGCCGACTTCGAGTACGGCCCCGGTATGCGGTTAAAAGGAGCAACACGTTATCCCAGTGCCATGGCCCTGGGCGCAACGGGCGATGCTACACTCGCCTACCGGGTGGGCCGTGCCATCGCGGAAGAATCGATCCTGATCGGCGTCAACCAGAACTTCGCGCCGGTGGCGGACGTGAATAACAACCCGGACAACCCCATCATCAACACACGCTCCTTCGGTGGCAACGCGCGACTGGTCGGTCGGCTTGCCTCCTCGTTCGCGCGGGGGCTCCAGGCAGGAGGCATGCTGGCCACAGTGAAACACTTTCCCGGTCACGGCGACACCGACGTCGATTCGCACCTGGGGCTCCCTGTTCTGCCCTTTTCCCGCGCCCGCATCGATTCGCTGGAACTGCAGGCGTTTCGCCAGACTATCAGGGAAAACGTATCGGGGGTCATGCTCGCTCACATCGCCATCCCGTCCATTACGGGTCCAGGCACCCCCGCCACCTTGTCCGCGGTCGTCATCGACAGCATACTGCGCGGGCGGGAACATTTCAACGGCCTGGTCGTCACCGACGCCCTGAACATGAAAGCCGTGACCAGGGCCGTTCCATCTGTTAAGATTGCAGTGATGGCTCTCCAAGCAGGAGCGGACCTCCTTCTCATGCCCCGGGATGCAGACCAAGCCGTCTCCTCTCTCGTGCGCGCGGTTGGCACGGGCAGGATCGATTCGATGCGCCTCGCCGAGTCCGCGAGAAGAATTCTTCGCGCCAAGGAATGGGTCAGGAGCAATGCCGTTCGCGATTCGACATTGGATAGCGACTCCGTTCGCGGGGCATGGAACCTTCTCGCGCGCGAGACCGCGGCAAGGTCGATCACCTTGGTTCGCAACAACGAAACTGTTCTGCCCCTCACCCCTAATCCGAAGCGGCGCGTGTTCGTGGCTTCGTTCCTGCGCAACACCGATGCCGGGCCAGCGGAAGAATTCGTCTCCTCCCTGGAAGAAAGGGGAATCAGTGTCATCGATCACTTCATCGCCGAGCGCAGGATCAGGAAGCGGGTTATTCGTCGCACCCAGCTCCGTGCCAGGCGCGCCGACGTCATTTTCATCAACGCCTTCATCAAGATCAGCAGCGGCGCGGACGGCCTCGACTTGACCGAACCCCAGCAGGCCCTCGTCGATTCCCTTTCCTCCCTCGAAGCGCCCATCGTTTTCATTTCATTCGGAAGCCCGTACGTCCTTCGTTCCTGCCCGGAGGCAGATGCTATGCTGTGCACGTACTCGGAGTGCCCTTCGTCTCTCGAAGCCGCTGCCGACGCCGTGACGGGAGCAACGTCGCCGTTGGGAAACCTCCCCGTGGACATTCCCGGCGTCGCGTCCGCCGGCGCCGGCCTGACGTACCCAACCGCGGGCGGCGACCTTCTTGCATCGCTCAACGTCCGCGATCCCGGTGGAACGAGAAACCCCTTCTCACGCGTGGATCGACTGATCGAGGAGCAGATTCGAAAGCGGGCGTTTCCCGGCGCGGTTCTCCTCGTGGGAATGGGTGACAGCATCCTTCATCACCGCGCGTATGGAAGATTCACGTATGATTCCGACTCGCCTTTCGTCACCACGGAGACCATGTTCGACCTCGCCTCGGTGTCGAAGGTGATCGCCACCACGTCGTGCGCCATGCGTCTCGTCCAGGAAGGAAAACTCCATCTCGATTCGACCGTGGCCACCTATCTGCCCGAGTTCGCCACCAACGGGAAAGCGCATGTCACAATTCGGAACCTGCTCCTGCACAACAGCGGCCTGCCCGCTTTCCGCACCTATTACAAGTTTGTCGATTCCGCCGGCGCGCTTATAGACACCATCCTTCACGAGCCGTTGGAATACCCCACGGGAACGAAAACCGTGTACAGCGACCTTGGGCTGATCACGCTCGGCAAGGTCATTGAAAAGATCACCGGCATGGGATTGGACGAGTACGCGGCGACAGCGTTTTTCAAACCACTGGGCATGAGTCACACAATGTACGCACCGCCGGATTCCCTGCGTTCGCTGTGCGCCCCCACGGAAGTAGACGATTACTGGCGCCACCGCCTCGTCCAGGGAACCGTGCACGATGAGAACGCCGCCCTGCTGAACGGCGTGGCCGGGCACGCGGGACTCTTCTCCACCGCCCGGGACCTCTCGCGTTTCGTGCGGATGCTCCTTCACGGCGGAACGTTCGAGGGGAAACGCTACCTGGACAGCGCGCTCATCGCCGGATGGACGCGGCGGCAATCCCGTGCCAGCTCGCGGGGCATCGGCTGGGACACGAAATCCGCCCATGGGTCCTCGGCCGGAAAATACTTTTCGGCAAACTCGTTCGGGCACACCGGCTTTACCGGCACCTCCGTCTGGATCGATCCCGAGCGCAAGCTTTACGTCATTTTCCTGACCAACCGCGTTTACCCGACGCGCAAGAATCGCCTGCTGGTCAAGTTCCGGCCGCGTTTGCACGACGCCGTGGTCGAGACGATTGAACGGATGCATCTCCAGGAACAGTAGCGCCGTTTCCCGCTATCGCGCACGTGACAAGGACACGCAAAAGCTTGATGATTCGCGAAGTACAATGAATATACAAACTCGAGCGGGACATTTCTTTGCCCCGTTGGAACGGCCACGAATGTCTCTCAATTTTATCGGAAACCGCCATGTCCGAATTCCGCCAGAATCCCGCCACCAAGGAATGGGTGATCATCGCCACCGAGCGCGCCCGCCGACCCGAGGACTTCTCGCCTGCGCATGAATGCGTCGCGCAGCCACCCGGGCAGGAGTACGATCCCGATTGTCCGTTTTGCATCGGCAACGAGCGCCTGTCCGCCGACGCGACGTACGTCGATCCCGACGCCGGACCCTGGATGGTCCGTGTTGTCAAGAACAAGTATGCCGCCTTGGACCGGGAAACGGAGCCGCGGCGGGTGCATCGTGGAAACTTTCTCTCCGCCACCGGCTACGGCGTTGCCGAGGTCGTGATAGAAACGCCCGTCCATAACCTTCCTCTCCACAGCCGCAGCCAGGACGATGTTTTCCGCT